>NZ_JAYGIN010000032.1:0-55551 GCF_034931005.1 Arcicella sp. LKC2W | reverse complement strand
ATACGAGTGGCTTGAATTTAATGCTTACTTGTCATTCGATAGACTCAAAAGGAATCTAAAAACAATACTTGATAACGTAGGTAAGAAATTTAACATTCAATTTGTCTAATTACTTATGTACCAGTTTAGAACAAAACAGGGCGATAAATTCTATACGTTTTTTAGTCCCGAAGAAATTAGTAAATATATACATTTTGATAGTTATGATGAGGCAGGTAATTCAAAAGTGATAGAAAGAAAAAACGTGAATTTCGAGAGTTTTAAATATGATAAATGCTTTTGAGGTGGACACTAATCAAAATATAATCCTTGTGAACGTAAACGGTCAAACCGTTCACGTTTCAGAATCTGATAAAACGTTATCCTTTGCCCTTAAAATTCAAGAAAAACTTGAAAATTGTAAAAGTGATAACGGATTAGGAAGCGAATTGTACGATTTTGCAGCAGACCTGAGTAAACAATTAAGGCAAATGAAAACCAAACAGATGATTGAAAACTAAGATGATAGTTAATCTGTTTTTAATTTGAAATAAAAAATGGAGATTTAAAGGAATGGCTCAACATCAATCCTTTGAATTTCTATTTGAAAAACCGCCCGCACGCTGTGCCAGTCTGGCTGAATGTTTATGTTTACCGCCCCATCCGTTTTGACAGAGCCACCGCACAAAAGCTATTCAAAACCAATGGGGCGGAGAAAAAACGACCTTCAAGAAAACCGCTCATTATCTATGCTATACCTATATTTTCTTGAAAGTCTAAAAATGCCCTCGCTAAATTGGCGGTTAAAAACGAAATAATGTTCCCTTTCACAAGCCCTACAATACACTATTTCATTCTTAGCATCCAATTTTCCTACGCTCAAAAGCGGTTTTCAAAGGCAGAGTCTTTCGTGTGAGTTTCAAAACCATTTTCTCAGTGCCACCGCTAGAGCCTACGAAAACCGTTTTGGAACATAATTACGAGCATACTCCCACAAACTGCATCCACACAAACTTTCCAAACACATCCCACCGCAAGTTTTGAATGGCAGCATTTTGTGTGAGCAAGCTCTTTGCCTACGCACAAGCCTTGTAAATCGCATTACATTTAGGGAAAATCCAAAGACCATCTTCTCAGAACCTTTGCAAAACCTTACGAAGACCGTCTTTGAATAAAAAAAGCAAACGTAAATTCCTTGAAATATACGCACCTGCCACCGTTCAATTTACAAGGAACATACCCTTGCTTGCCTGACTTTATGCCCAGCTTACAAATTGCCATTAAATGCTGTTTTTACTTGAAATTAAGCAATTTTTTGAGTAAATTTAAGGTAGAAAATATCTCAATATTTAAGGAAAAATGAGTACCATATTCAGCAATATCAAACTTCTGACACTTTACGATACCAAGCGTAAGAAAATTCGTGTTCGCCCGATGGAGGGACAGAATATTCCTGAGCTTTGGGTGAGTTTTTCGAGAAAACAAAGAAATCAAATGAATATTGGGATGGTGTTTCAAATGGATGTGAAATTGATTGAATCGGAGAGAAGGAAGCCCTACCTCATAGCGACAAAGAAGATTTTAGGGCAATTGAGTTTGTTTTAAAAAAAGCAAATCAAAATTTGTATGAATATTCTTCCTTTGAAAAATATAACTTAAAATCTTTGTACTGTATTTCAGATATTTTTGACAATATCTCTTTTTCTACCTAATTTTTTCTGTCGGGTTTTGGAATGGAAACCCGTTTGAGAGAATGTGATACTATTGAAAAAAATTAATGATTAGGTTCAACTTGATTACCATGCGAATACCCCAAATTGAAATAGAAAGGCTTTTCAAAATCAAAAAATAGAATATATGGTCGCTTTAACCTGAAGAGTTATTCTAACATTACTCTTTAGGTATGAAGTAAAATAGTAATTGCTAACAAAATTTGAAACATAAAGATCTGTTGTACAAACAAATTTTGAAGTGCTTTAAAACACTTAAATCCTGAGTAAATTAAAAATACCTACCATTAAATAAATATTAGATTGGATATTTAAAAGTTTATTTTAGATTTATATCATCTTATTTCCTACCTCCCTAATTGCTAAATTATGGAATCATACAACAAGCAAAATACAGGTAATGATAAAGGGGCAGGGAATAAACCTTCTCCACAAAATAATTCTAAATTAAATACTTTAGAAACCCCTCAAATATCCTTACCCAAGGGTGGTGGAGCAATAAAGGGTATTGAAGAAAAATTTCAAGTAAACGCTGTTAATGGCACTTCTTCATTTGATATTCCTCTCCCATTAAGTTCTGCTCGACTTACACCAAGTATTGGTTTAGGATATAGTTCAGGAGGTGGCAACAGCCCTTTTGGTTTAGGTTGGCAGTTAGGAATCCCATCAATCACTCGCAAAACAGATAAAAATTTACCTAAATATCAAGATGAAGTTGAGTCCGACACTTTTATTCTTTCAGGAGCTGAGGACTTGGTAAGGATTTTAGAGAAACAACAAAATGGCGAATGGAAAAGAACTATCAAAACCAAGGCAGATAATGATGTCAGCTATACAGTGTTTACCTATCGTCCACGTGTTGAAGGATTATTTGCACGAATAGAACGGTGGGTAAATAATTCGACAGGTGAATCACATTGGAGAACCATTTCTAAAGGTAATATACATTCTTACTATGGACTTACTGAAGAATCAAGAATAGCAGACCCCAAAAACCCTAAAAACGTATATGAATGGTTGCTTTGCAAAACACATGATGACAAAGGAAGTATCTGCATATATAAGTATAAGAAAGAAGATTTTGTAGGCATAAATAATAAACTAAATGAGAAGTACCGTAAAAACAGTTGTACTCAAACGTACTTAAAAACTATTTTTTATGGAAATAAAAAACCTTATTATTTAGGAGAAACACTGCCCCAAGAGGATGAAACGGATTATATGTTCAAAGTCGTTTTTGACTATGGAGAACATGATATTTCTGAGAATATCCCTCAAAATATTGACCAAGAAAAAACAACATGGACTTGTAGAAAAGATCCGTTTTCAACTTATCGTTCTGGTTTTGAAATCAGAACGTATAGACGGTGCAGTAGAGTTATGGTTTTTCATTGCTTTGATGAATTGAACCATAGCCCTTATTTAACTAAATCATTACAACTTTTTCATGACGATAATTTAACATTAGTAAGCTCAAACCTAAAAATTGATGGTTTTTCTTTTTTGGTTAAAGCACGGCAGAATGGTCACTTGTGGAATACTACGACCAATACATACAAAACTAAATTTTTACCAGAAATTGAAATTAAATATCAACAGCATGAATGGAACACGGAAATTAAATCTTTAACGCCAGATAATCTTGCCAATTTACCCGTAGGGCTTGGCGATAAACGATATTTATGGATTGATTTATTTAATGAGGGTATCTCTGGAATTTTGACTGAACAAGCTGGATCATGGTATTACAAAACGAACCTTGGCAATGCAACATTTTCAAATGTACAACCAGTTGCCTATACTCCTTCGTTCCGTGGCTTAGGGAAAAACCTTGCGATTCAAGAATTAGAAGGTAACGGTATTAAATATTTGGTACAATTGGACAATGAACCGAAAGGTTTTTTCAAGTTTTCGGAAGAAGATAATTGGGAGCCTATGCGAACTTTTGAAACACTTCCTAATATTGAAGGGGCGAATATGAGGGCATTAGATTTGAATTCGGACGGAAAGGCTGATTTATTAATTTCTGATGAAAATGGTTTTCAATGGTATGAAGGTTTAGGGGAAAAAGGATTTAAGATAGGACAAAAAGTCTTCAAAGAGATTGATGAAGAAAAAGGTCCTGCCATCGTATTTGAAGACAGGCAACAGTGTATTTTTTTAGCAGATATGTCGGGAGATGGTTTAACTGATATTGTTCGCATAAGAAATGGCGAAATCTGTTATTGGCCAAATTTAGGTTATGGTAGGTTTGGAACTAAAGTTGGAATGGAAAATGCTCCTCACTTTGATTTTTCAGATACTTTCAATCCAATCAATCTTCGTTTAGTAGATATTGATGGCTCAGGAACTACTGATATTATTTATTTGGGTAAAAATGATTTTAGAGTTTGGATGAATCTCAATGGCAATGAATGGACAACAGAACCTCAAATCATAAATCCTTTCCCAGCCATCCATAACCTTTCTGATGTAAGCGTTTTGGATTTTTTAGGCTCTGGTACTGCAAGCATTGTGTATTCTTCATCAATTGCCACTGAACCTTTACAATACATTGATTTAATGGGTAGTAAAAAACCGCACGTTTTCAATGGTTATCAAAATAATTGCGGTAAAGAAGTATCTATCGAATATAAACCTTCTACCTTTTTTTACCTAAAACATAAAAAAGAAGGTAAAAAATGGATTACCAAACTCCCATTTGTAGTGCATTGCATTTCAAAGGTACGATCAGAAGATAAAATACGAAAAACTGTTTTTACGAGTTCGTATTCTTATAGTCATGGTTATTTTGATTTTGTTGAAAGAGAATTTAGGGGTTTTGCCAAAGTTGAACAATTTGATACAGAAGATTTTGAGCATTTTAAATTAAATGATGCCAAAAATGTAGTAGAAGAGCAGTTTCATCAACCTCCTGTTAGGTCAGTTTTCTGGTTTCATACGGGTGCGTTTTTAGGTGGAAAACGTATTTTGCATCAATGTCAAGAGGAGTATTTTAAAAACACAAACTTTGCCGAATATAATGTACCTGAACCCATACTTCCAGTAGGACTTTCTTCCGAGGAAATCCGAGAGGCTTTAAGAGCCTGCAAAGGCTTGCCTTTACGAAGTGAAGTTTATTCTAACGATAATACCGATAAAAGCCTTTTACCTTATTCTGCTTCGCAATCGGCTTTCGAGATACGCATAATACAACCACAAGGCGAAAATCGTTTTGCTTCATTTTTGATCGTTCCTTCCGAATCAATCAGTTATGGATATGACCGAAATCCTGCCGATCCACATATTTCCCAATCATTTGTTTTGGATACTGATGATTTGGGAAATACTACTAAATCTGCCTCAGTAGTATATCCTCGTGTAACTCGACCAGCAGACACCCCAGATAAAGTTTGGGAAGAACAAAATAAAATGCACATCAGTTATGGTGAGGCATTGTTTACGAAAGATATAGACACTGATACGATTTACCGACTTAGAGAAGGTTATGAATCTCAATCCTTTGAAATAGCAGGCATCAATCAGCCCGCATATTTTTTCTTCAAAAAAGAAAATTTAAAAACCCTAATAACAACTGCTAATCAAATTCTTTTTGAAGAAGAATTTACAAATGGTGTCCAAAAGCGATTATTAGCTCATAAACGAGCCTATTTCATGAACGATGGTTTTTCAGGAGCAAGACCTTTGGGCGAGCTTTCTCCTCTGGGAATTGGCTTTAAATCACATCAATTAGCTTTCACTAAAAATTTAGCAACAAAATATTATGGTGCAAAAGTTACTAACCAAATGTTAATAGATGCCAAATACATTCATTCTGAAAATGATGAACATTGGTGGACACCTTCAGGTGATTATATTTTTGCAGATGACCCTAAAAGTAATTTTTATACACCTGTTGGAGCAAAGGATTTGTACGGAAATAAGGGTTTTGTTGAATTTGATAAATATACTTTACTCACAAAAAGTACTATTGATGCAATAGGCAATAAAGCTACGGCAAGAAATGATTATCGAACGCTTTCTCCAACTTTAATGACTGATCCCAACTTGAATCGGGCAGCAGTAGAGACAGATGAATTGGGAATGGTTATCAAGTCGGCTATAATGGGTAAAGAAGGAAGTAACGATGGTGACACCATAGCTGACCCAACTGCAAGGCTTGAATATGACCTATTTAATTGGCAAAACAATGGTAAGCCAAATTTTGTCCACACTTTTGCCCGTGAAAAACATGGATCTGCTAATCCTCGTTGGCAAGAAAGTTACACTTACTCTGATGGGGGTGGTGGGGTAATTATGGGTAAAAGCCAAGTGAATGCTGGTAAAGCAAAACGTTGGAATACCCAAACCAAAGTAGTTGAAGATGTTGAAGCAAATCCTCGCTGGATTGGTAATGGAAGAACTATTATTAACAATAAAGGCAATGTTATCAAGCAATTTGAGCCGTATTTTAGTACAACTTTCGAGTATGAAAGTGAAGATGCTTTGGTAGAGACTGGCATTTCGCCAATTATGTATTATGATGCCGTTGGTAGGAATATCAGAACCGAAATGCCCAACGGGACATTTACGAAAGTGGAGTTTGATGCTTGGCATTTTAAATCATTTGATGTAAACGATACTGTAAAAGACAGCCAATGGTACGTTGACCGTGGCAGTCCCGACCCATTGGTGTTTTTGGCTGAGCCCTCTGACACTGAACAAAGAGCAGCTTGGTTAGCAGCTAAACATTACAATACCCCCGCCACAGTTCATACTGATTCTTTGGGTAGAACTTTTTATGCTATTTCGGATTATGGAAATGGTAAAACAAGTGTGGTTTTCTCAGAAAATGATGCCACAGGAAGATTTTCAAAGGCTTTTGACCAATTAGGACGAATGGTTTCAGAAAGTTATGTAAATCTTTTGGGGCAAACTATGTATGGCAAAAGTGCTGAAAAAGGAGAAAATTGGGTATTTGCGGATGCAATGGGGCGTTTGGTGAAAATTTGGGATAATAACGTTAGGGAGTTTCGTACCACATTTGATACCCTACACCGCCCAATTAATACTTATGTGAAGGAAGGTGCAAAGGAAACTCTCTTTGGGCGAATCGTATATGGCGATTTATTTCCAAATGCTGAAGCACAGAATTTGAAAGGCAGAGCCTATCAAATGTACGACCAAGCAGGTGTAATAACCGTAAAAAACATTGATTTTAAAGGCAATGCTACAAGAGCAGAACGAAGATTAACCAAAGAATACAAGCAAATAATTGACTGGCGAATTTTAGAAAATATTAATGATATTAATAATATTCAATCAGCAGCAAATACTTTATTGGAAGATGAAGTATTTGCATCATCAGCAACAGTAGATGCTCTGGGCAGACCTATTTTGGTTACTTTACCAGATAATTCTGTGATTCAACCCAAATACAATGAAGGCAATGGTTTGGAGTCTTTGGGTGTGAAAATTAAAGGAAATGGGGCATTTATCAATTTCTTGGAAAGTCAAGATTATGATGCTAAAGGGCAACGACAATATGCTAAGTTTCACAATGGAACGATAACCAAATATTTCTACGACCCTCAAACGTTTAGATTAACCAATTTGGTAACTATACCAAATGTTGGAGCGAATGTTAATCAGGCTTTTCAAAACTTAAAATATACTTTTGATCCAACTGGGAATATTACCCAAATTAGAGATGATGCACAACGAACACATTATTTTAAAAATGACGTAGTATATCCTGAAAGTAAGTTTGAGTACGATGCCGTTTACCAACTAACTAAAGCCACTGGAAGAGAACACGCTGGCTTAGGTGGAAACGTACAACGAAATGACCAAAATATACCATTTATTAACCAACTACCACATCAAAATAATACAGATGCAGTTAGACTTTACACAGAAAATTATGAATATGATTTATTGGGTAATATTAAACGCCTCCAACACCGAGCCGATGGAGCTAATTGGAATCAACGCTACCAATATGCTTATGATTTAGACCCTAATAACCGTACAAACCAACTAAAAGCCACCAGCACTCCAGGCGATGCCGATGGGGTATTCTCCAATAATTATACTTACGATTTTCATGGAAATATGACCCAAATGCCACACTTAGGTCAATTAGTTTGGAATTTTATGGATCAGTTGAATGAGGTAAATTTAGGCGGTGGCGGCAAGGCTTACTATAATTATGGACAAGGCGGAAACCGCATTAGAAAGGTAATTGAACGCATTGGAGGGAAAAAAACAGAACGAATTTATCTGGGAGCAGTAGAGATTTATCGAGAAAGACAAGGCAATAACCCTATAAATTTAGAACGATACACCATTAACATTGCTGACAATACAGGCAAAATAGCCCAAGTTGATACTAAAACGATTGATGCTAACAACAGCGACACTTTTAATTTACTCAACCAAAACAATATACGCTACCAATATGGTAATCACCTTGGCTCGGCAGCTTTAGAAACCGATGAAACAGGGCAAGTAATTTCTTATGAAGAATACCACCCTTACGGCACATCAGCCTATCGAGTAGCAAAGCCCGATAAAGACGTTAGCCTAAAACGCTACCGTTTTAGTGGCAAAGAAAGAGATGATGAAACAGGCCTCTATTATTTTGGAGCAAGATACTACGCCGCTTGGCTTGGCAGATGGACAAGTAGCGACCCAGCGGGGTTTGTAAGCGGGTTTAACTTATATAGATATTGCAGTAATAACCCAGTTATGTTTTATGATCCTAATGGAATGGAGGAAAAAAAACAGGGGAAGTTAACACATAAATCTGTTGAAGGATATGATGGACTTTCAGATGATCAAATTAAACATTTGCAATCAGGTGGTTTTTTAATAGGAGGAAAACCATACTCAAAAGAAGATGGTGATAGAATAATTCAACAAAGATTAAAGTCTGGTGTTGACGTAACGGTACAAAAAAGAGGACAGTTTGAAGATTCAAGTACTGGAGATGATGAAGCAGTTACAGTTGTAACAGCCCGGAGTAAAAAAGTAGGAGGAGATTCAACAGGTTCTCAATCAAGCTCATTAACAGATATTCCATTAAGGTCAGCCTTGCAATCTGCTCCAACAGATACTGTAGCTACGCCTTCTATACCCAAAGTAGATTTACCACAAGCACCTCCAGGGACTGATTTTGAAGGTGCGGAATCTACTGCTAGAGCAAATTATAGAGCTAATGCAGCCTCATCTGGCAACCCAATGCAACCTGGTGAACAAGTACAGCACTGGTTTAAATGGAGAGAAGGTCGGAGAACAAATTTAGACCCAGCCATTACCAATGACCCAAGAAATCTCAGTCCTATCCAATCAACTAATGCACGAAGTTTTGGTACTTTTTCGATTGGAGGAAGAACTTTTGGTAATCCACATACTTATGCCGATAAGGGATTGATTCCTGCAATTCAGAGATTTTACAACAGAACTATCAGTGGTTTTACTACTGATAGGACTCGAAGTGTTATGGCTGGGAGAGGAGCAAGAGGTTTAATGGAGGGAACCATGGGACCTAGACCGCCTTATATGAATGTTGGAGCAATGATAGGAGGAGTTGTCGGAGGAATTGGCTTAGGATTAGCACGAGGTTTAGTCCCCTTATTTGCAGAGGCAGAAATTGGTATTCAATATGCTGGAATGGTTGCTGTTGCAAATGGTGTTGGAGCGGGAACGATTATAGGAAAAGTAGCTTTGGTTGCGGAAGCTGCACCTGCAGCATTAGCTAGTACAGCTTTGGCTGCTGCTGCGGGCGGATATATTGTAGGAGATGTTGTAGAAAACTATGTAACGAATGCAACGGGTAGCCGAACAGCGGGTGTTGCAGCAGGAACTGGTGCAGGAGCATTGGCTGGTGCAGGGATAGGGGCAGCAATTGGAACGTTTATTTTTCCTGCTGTTGGAACAGCAGTAGGAGCTGTTGTGGGTGGGATTGCTGGAGGGATTGCTGGCTTTATAGGCTCATTTTGGTAAAAAAGGATACACTTAATAAATTACAATCAAAGATTTGAAGTATAACAGTTTTTCGTGTTAATGAATTAGGTTGTAACAGCGTGATTGTTGAAATGGGTGTTTTACAATGAAACTAAATTTTCCTAAAATAAACAATAATATCATGCAAGACGAAATAAAAAATCTAATAACCAAATATTTGTCGTACCAAGATGCAGTTGTTCCTGAAAAAAGGAAAGAGAAAATGGTAGCAGATGGTCTGGCTCATGAAAGTAGTCCCCAATACGCCTACTCATTAAAAGAATTATTTGAAAAATATAGTGAATACAGGATTCATGAACTTGCCAAATCTCTGCATAACGATCTACTGAGTAAAATTAAATTTTTCGAAATTATCTCAGAATATGGTTTAAGCCTTTCATGGGTCTATTGGGATATTGCCAAGCAATATTATTTTTACAAAAACCCTCATCTTCAAAAATCTCCGATATTATACCCACCTAAAAACCCTATGGAAGATAAAAATATACAGGAAGAAATCGTTTTGAGGCAGTTAGGGTGGGAAATATTTCGTCAAAGAGAAAATGAAGAATTATTGAAAAAGATTTCAAATGAAAAAATTGTAATGGATTACATTAAAAAAACACCAAAAGAAGGCGGTCAATTGAGGTCTTGGGACTACAAAAATTTTGGTGGTTTCTTATCAACAGTGGAAATAAGTTTTAAAATTAACAGAAAAGTTGTAACCAACGGATTTACAGAAGTAGCAGAATGGATTCCCGTTCAATTTAAAAAATAATTACCATGAAACCATCAGATTTTTTCATAAGCGTAACAGATTTCTTCTCGGTATTGCTACCAGGGGCAATGCTTACATGGTTTTTGAATGGAGTATTTTATTCACATTCGCTATCTGTGATTTTTCCAATTCCAGTCTCAGAAACTGGTAAATGGGGAGCATTTTTGGTAGTAGCTTATGTTTTAGGAAATTTGATATTTATGCTTGCTTCCTTTTTGGATAAATTTTATGATAAAAATTTAAGAAAACTAAACCAAAAAGACCCGTATGATTTGGCATACAAAACGGCTCGAAATATTCAATCAAATTTTATCAATTCAGATGAATTAGCTTCGGAATTGACCAGAAATGGCTTTATTTCAATAAGTCACTATAATGAATGGAGAACAAATCCTAAAAGAGAAATAATCAATACTTTTAAATGGATTCAATATTATTTTCAGTTCAAACACCCAGAAGCCTTAGCCGAAATAAAGCGAACCGAAGCCGACTCCAAGTTTTTCAGAAGTTTGGTCATTACTTTTCTCATGTTCTCCATTTTCTTATTTAGGGAGCAAAATTCACTTTATGGAACAATATGTTTTCTTTTTGCCTTGCTGTGTTTTTACAGATATGGTGAGCTAAGATTCAAAGCAACCGAAAAAGCCTATCAATTATTTATTACATACGGAAATTTAGAACCAAAAGAATTCAAAATACCAGTTGATAAAACCTTAACACTAAAGGAAACAGAATTAAAAAAAGAGCTTAAAAGTGATTTTACCAAAGAATTTGCTGCTCAAATTGAACATATTTCTGAGGCTGGATTAGTACCACTAAAACAAGTAGTATTTGAAAAAGGGATGTTTGCTGATTCAACATTTAAAGTTGAAAAAGACCAAAATTGGTACTGTTTATCTGGCAAAGGAATATTTATCTTACATCAAAATAATCAAAAAGTTGAATATTTTATTCAACCAAACTCAATAACTTATTTTTCAGCGAATAGTGAGTTTTCAATCGCTAATTCCCACGACGATTCTCTAAAGTTTTTGGTCAAAGATTTTTAACCTTTTATTCACATTGTAAACAATTGATTATCATGGCAAATAGTAACCATTTATACATTGTCAGTGGTTGTATCACTGATAAACAAAACAAACAACCAATAGAAGGTCTAAAAGTATATGCATTTGACTTAGATCCTAAAACTCCCGAGAACCCGCTTGGAACATTTGCTATGACTGATGTTCAGGGAAGGTATAAAATTGAATACACTGAAAAGGACTTCCGAATTGATGACATGGAAAGCGGTGGACCAGATTTAATTATTAGAGTTTTTGATGGTGACACTTTATTAGGTGAATCAAAGATGAGACGTAATTCTAAAAGAGAAACTACCATAGATTTATCAGTAGAATATGTCAAAAGTGACCCAAATGAACCCAAACGAAAAGTTTTTGGAATTGTTCGTGATAAATTTGGGAAGCCTCTAAATAATGTCATTTTGAACATATTTGATAAAGACCTGCGTAATCAAGAATTATTAGGAAAGACTCAAACGAATGAAGGTAAATACGAAGTTTTCTATACAAAAAGTCAATTTAAGAAATCCGAAAAAGAATCGGCTGATATATTGATTGAAATTCATAACCAAAAAGGGGAACGTATTTATAAATCATCAATATTTTACAATTCCCCTGATGAATTTGAAAAAAATATTAGCTTGGATAATGTTGAATTTAAAGGAGATTCGGAATGGGAGACTTTATCAAAAACACTGACTCCATTATTGGATAAATTATCCCCTCTCGAACTAAGAGAAGATGATAATTTTCAAGATGTTTCCTTTCTTTCGGGTGAGTCTGGGCGGAGTTTACTAATAATTGGGACATGGATAATTTCTCATCATCTCGAAGACAAAACAAATAAAGAAGGATTAAAAATTAAAGCATCTACTTTCTTTGGATTTATGCGTCAAGGGCAGCCAGCATTGTTATATGATTCATTGTTAAAAGATATTCAAGACTTGGATAGGGTAGAATTAATAAAGGATACTTTACTTAGAAAATTGTGTGATATAAATCCAGAGATACAAAAACAATTGATAGAAAAAGCCCTTATTGACAATTTGATACCTGCTGAAACAAGTAAAAACATAGATGCTATACTTAAAAACCTTAGCGATTTCAAGTTGCGTTTTGCGGCTGATAATTCATTTGGTGCTGGAAAAGGTACTATCAAGCAACTTCTACAATTAACTCCCAATGCTGATAAAAAACAAACAGAATTTGTTAAGTCTTTTGTTGAACATAATGGCTCAATGAGTGACTTTTGGGAAAATGTAGAAAAAGAAAAAATATTTACACCAGAAATAATAAAGGATGTAAAGTTGAATTTTGAATTAGGAGCTTTAACGCAAAATCATATTCCTTTGGTTGCTGAATTAAATAAACAGTTTAAAAAACAAGAAATTTCTTCTAAAAGAGCTTTAGCAAAATTTAATAGCAATGCTTGGATAGAAATTTTTAAAAGGGAAGGAGATAATGGAAAACCGATTGGTGTTCCATCAAATATCGATGGGAAAAATGAAGAAGATAAATACAAAACATACGGGGCGATTTTAGAGCAACGTTTTGAGCGGTCT
Organism: Arcicella sp. LKC2W; assembly: GCF_034931005.1. NCBI lineage: Bacteria > Pseudomonadati > Bacteroidota > Cytophagia > Cytophagales > Flectobacillaceae > Arcicella > Arcicella sp. LKC2W. The sequence goes on along the minus strand of NZ_JAYGIN010000032.1, from coordinate 42,452 downwards.
TATCCTACCACTTCATTTATGGCAAAATTGGAACGGAATAAAGAAAGCCCAGTTTCAGAAAAAGAAGGTGTGGTGAAATTTTTGGACAATAATCCTAAATTTCATCTTGATCGTTTTCGTATTGACCATTACATTGCTGAAAATGAAGAATCTTTAAAGGACATAAAGAACAAAGACCTTGTGGTTCAACAGTTAAAATCTATACAAAGGGTTTTTAAACTTAGTCCAAAACATATAGTTGTTGATGCCTTATTAAGTAAAAATATAGAATCTGCACAACAAATTTATTTCATGGGCAAAGAACAGTTCGTTGCTTCATTAAAAGATACTGGTGTTAATAAAATAGAAAGTAAAAAACTTTACCATAAATCTGAAAATGCCTATGCAATGGCTGTTAATTTATATGGCAGCTACAATCACACCGTTAATGGAGTAGCTCCAGCGGGAGCTGCTCAGTATTTTCTTTCAGCGGAAGACCAAGAAAAGATAAAAACTTTGCCAAACCTTCAAACACTTTTTGGCTCAATGGATTATTGTGAATGTACACACTGTCGTTCTGTATATAGTCCTGCCGCCCATTTTGTGGATATTTTACGTTTTCTTGGAGAAAGAAATACAAATGGAACAGGGATTAACCTTAATAAGAAAGTCAATCGAGTTTTATTAGACCGAAGAGCAGATTTGGGGGAAATCGAATTAAGTTGTGAGAATACAAACACACCTATGCCTTATATTGATTTAGTTAATGAAATATTAGAGGATGTTGTTTCTCCACCCGTTCCAAAAGTGCTAAACAATGCAATTGAAGGTGATTTGTTATCTGGTACAATCAAAGTATCAGTTCTAAATGAGTTAAATGCTAAAGCATTACCTATCAGTGTAGCAGCAGATGTTTATACACAAGATAGCAGAAATCAGTGGGCTATAAGAGACAAGAATAACGCCTATAAATTATTCAAACCAGCAGGGGGTAATTTGCAAATTTTACCTACGAAACAAACTCATTTAAGTGCAACTGAACTAAGAGCAAATCCAGAATATACAAACATAGGTACTTATGATAAATTGTCTCAGCAGGTTTTTCCTTTTGGTTTACCTTTTAACTTGTGGTATTTACAATCAAGAACCTATTTAAATCATTTGGGTTTATCGCAATTTCGATTATTTGAATTATTCCAACATAAATTGGATGATAATGTAACATTTGTTCCTGAAAATTTACAAATTGACTGTGCTTGGTTAGGCATAAATGAGACTGAGCGTAAAATTATCACTGGTACACTTGTGGGGAAACAATCTTGGGATTTTTGGGGATTATTGCAAAATGGTAACAATTTACCCCACCCATCAACCCCAACAGATATCACAACTAATATTAGAGGAACATGGACTGCAGTGTTACAAAATGTTTCATTAATGCTTCATCGAACAGGATTGACTTACAAGGAGTTATTGCAATTATTGGATTTGAAATTTATTAACCCAACTCAAAGTATAAAAATAAACGATAATATAGATGTTAATGCCTCAAACTGTGATACTACTAAATTTGTTATTATTGGTTTAACCCCAAATGCACTTGACAGAATACACAGATTTATTCGATTATGGCGAAGATTAGGGATAAGTATGTGGGAGTTGGATATGTTATTACCAGACATGAATCCTGATGCAAATATAACGGACAAACAAATTACAGATACCGCACTTCAGGATATTTCTAAAATGAGTCATATCAAGGAGAAGTTTAGTTGGGAATGGAGTGAGGTAATGGCACTTTATAATAATATTGACCACAGCATATATCTTGATAGAAATAAGTCAGAGGAACAGACAATACAGACACTTTATCAGAAACTATTTCGCAATAAACTGGTGGATGCTACAGCAGTATTTCCTGAAAGCCCAAAACTGATTAGTGGTCCAATACAAGGGGACTCCTCAAATTCTATTTCGGATAAAATCCCAGGAATTCTTGCTGCATTCCGTATTAATGAAGAAGAATTAAATTTGATATTATCTGATTTAACATTGAATACAACAAGTCAGCTTGATTGGGCAATTTTGAGTCAAATTTACCGAATTACAATCTTAGCAAAAGGGTTGGACTTAAAAATAAATCAATTTTTAAGTCTAAAAAAATTAGCAGTATCAAATCCTTTCGATAGTACCAGCAATACTTTAGCATTTATTGAATTATCAGAAACAATTACTAAGTCTGAATTCTCCGTTTTAGAATTAGACTATTTACTTGCCAATAAATTTAAGGTTAATTCTGGGCTTGCTTTGGAAGATAAGGCAATAATATCTACTATAAAAGCGATTCGTGATGGATTACAAAAGATTGTTATTGACCTTAGTTTAAAATCAGAAGAAACACTTGAAGCCTATATAAAAAGCAAGTTAGGATTATTACCTACTCTTATAAAAGATAGTGACCAAACTAAAGCACTTGCTATAATAAATGGTACGTGGGTTGATTCGATAACTGAAAATAGAGATGATTTAATAGATATTTATTTTAAAGATATTTTAGATTTACCTATCGCCAAAACAAATTTTGCTTCAATTCCACCTTCTGGTACTGGAATGACAAGCGAAAACAGATTTAAATATTTTCAGCCTGCTCTACTAAGTTTCTTGTTGAAAACTCAGAAAGAAATATACATTAAACAGAAGATTTCGGAATTATTTCAATTGGAAGTACCTATTGCAGATTTTTTGCTTAGTACATTAAAAGTTGAGGGCTCTACTCTCTCACTTTTGGAGAATTTGAATACTGAAAAACTCCTTCAAAAAGTGGATAATGATTATCAATTTTCAATCAACGAAGTAGAATTTTTAGATTGTTTTAAATCTCTAAAAATGATTCATAAAAATTCATTGGTAATAAGTAAACTAAAAATTAAAGTCGAAGAACTAAAATGGTGGATTGAAGGAACTCATGCAAATGACTTAGGGTGGCCACATCCTAAGGACTTCCCTATTGAAGCAACAGTTCCAGTACCAATGGAGAAATGGATTAATATGTCCGTATTTTTTGCCTGGAAAAATCAATTACCTCAATCAGAATTAACAGCCTTTGAGTTTTTAAATAAACTTTTGGATGGAACTGTTGATGCTAATGCAACTACAACAGCTTTGTCCAATCTTGCTACTTGGAATAATGTAGATATTTCCTTTTTGATTACTTCTTTTAGATGGGATGTCAAAAATAAACTTAAAGATTCTTCTGCAATTATCAGGCTTTCGAAATGCGTTGATGCACTACTTCGTTTAGGCATTAATGCCGAACGAGCGATTGATTGGGCTATTCCAGAACCTACCTTCGAGATTGCTGAAAACATGAAACAAACAGTAAAATCTAAGTACGATTTAGTTCAATGGCTGGAAGTAATCAAACCTTTGCAGGATGTATTTCGGGAGAAAAAAAGAGATGCCTTGGTAGGGTATTTGATTTATCAGCCCGACCTGAAATGTATGGATACTAATGCCCTTTATAGTTATTTTCTTATTGATGTAGAAATGAGTGCTTGTATGCTTACTTCAAGATTAAAGCAAGCTGCTGCATCAGCCCAATTGTTTGTACAACGTTGCCTGTTGAACTTGGAGGAAGATATTATGGTAAGGGCAGAGAAAACGGACCCCTCTGATACATTAGCTGATTCTAAATGGAAACAATGGAAATGGATGAAATATTATAGAGTTTGGGAAGCTAATCGTAAGGTATTTTTATACCCCGAAAACTGGATTGAACCAGAACTTAGAGATGAAAAATCGCAATTTTTTAAAGACCTTGAGAATGAATTGATGCAGAATGACATAAACCGAGATACTGCTGAACAAGCCTATTTAAACTATTTAGAAAAATTAGATAATGTAGCTAATCTTGAAATACGGACAATTTATAATGAAATTAATGGTGATGAGTCCATCATGCACGTGTTTGGTAGAACTCGTAGTAGTTTAGCTCCTGAATATTATTATCGTAAAAGAATTAATAATGGACGATGGACTGCTTGGGAAAAAACTGGATTAGAAATAGCTGGGAATCATTTAGTAGCTGGTATTCACAACCGTCGTCTATATTTGTTGTGGCCCCAATTCTTGGAAAAAGCAATAGAACCTACTTCTTTCAGCATTCCAGATAGTAAAGCAGGAACACAGATAAATGCAAAACCTAATAGATATTGGGAGATTCGATTGTTTTGGAGTGAATTAAAAAAAGGCAAATGGACTCCCAAAGTTCTCTCAGATACCTATGAAATAATTTATCAATCTGAAACCAGTCAAGCAAATCCATCAAACATATCATTAAGAACCAGATTAAAACCACATATTGAGGTTAGAATGTATAACCAAACCGCCTTGGATAGTGCTCCGATTGGTCAAATAACAAACGTTTTTCAAAAATTAGGCAAACAGCTTGTTGCAAATAATAATGAAGTTAATACTGAACATTTAATATCTGCACCATATAGTATTTTTAAAAATGGTTTGTTGAATCATACTTCTAACTCTTATTTCTTTTATAATTCAATAAAGGAAGAATTTGATAAGCCTCACATTCTTCAAGCTACACAGGATGCTGAGACAATTCGTTTACTTAATGCAATTTCACCTGATAATAGTAATTCAGTAATTGACTCAAAGGCGGCTATTTTTGAAAGTAATGGGACATTTTCTTTTTGGGATAGTGCCAGGACTTATTTCGTTGATTATAGTACCGTTAATTCAGTGGAATATATCTCAGGAAACCCTCATAACAAAGTATCATCAAACTTTAATTTCTATATCCATTATCATCCGTTTGCTGAATTATTTATAAAGGAATTGAATATTTGGGGAATAAAAGGATTATTAAATCGCCGTATTCAAGTGAATCCTGAAAATATTCCAGGTTGTCCTCCCATTTTTGATTTTAATTCTTATGTTCCTGATGCTAATAATATTGGAAAAAACTATGAATTACCAGATAAGACAAAATCATATCCAATAGAGGATGTTGATTTTTCGTATAATGGAGCATATTCAATTTATAATTGGGAGCTATTTTTTCATGCACCTTTTCATATTGCTAATAAGCTGGCAAATAATCAACGATTTGAAGAAGCATTAGAGTGGTATCATTATATTTTTAATCCGACAAATATTGATAATGCTGTAAATGATCCAAATACTCCACAACAAAAATATTGGATTACTAAACCTTTTTATGAAACTACCAAAGCGGATTATTACAAACAAAAAATAGAAACTCTGATGCTTGCGATTGCAAAAGGTGATGCAGAGTCTCAAAATCAAGTGAAAGAATGGCGTGATAATCCATTCAACCCCCACTTGATTGCACGTATGCGAACCGTTGCTTATCAAAAAAGTATTTTGATAAAATATATACAAACCATTATTGCATGGGGTGATCAATTGTTTCGTAGAAATACCAGCGAGACGATTAATGAAGCAACACAACTTTATATTTTAGCCGATGTAGTTTTAGGTAATCGTCCCAAGAATATTCCTAAGAAAGTTAACAATCCAATAAAAACTTTTTATCAGTTAGAAAAAAGTGGGATAGACGTTTTTGGTAACGTGTTAATGGAAGTTGAGAACCTATTGCCAAGCGTATCTTCTTCAAGTTCTATGGGAGAAGAAAGCCCTGAGTTACCGCATTTGAATGTTTTATATTTTTGCATTCCAAATAACGAAAAACTCCTTACATTATGGGATACTGTGGCGGATCGCTTACTCAAAATACGCTCTTGCATGAATTTTGAAGGAAAAGTGCAGCAATTACCGCTGTTTGACCCACCCATCGATCCAGGTGCCTTAGTGAGAGCCGCCGCAGGAGGATTAGACCTGAGTTCAATATTAAATGAATTGAATGCTCCTTTGCCATTATACCGTTTCAATTTTATGATTCAACGTGCATTAGATATGTGTAATGAGGTAAAATCTCTTGGAGCTGCCATGTTATCGGCATTAGAGAAAAAGGATGCGGATACATTTTCTCTTTTACGTTCGACCCATGAATTAATAATGATGGATGCTGTTAGGGATGTAAAAAATAAACAAATTGATGAATCTTTAAGGACTTGGGAAAGTATAATTGAAGGGGAAAAAGTTACTCAGGAACGAAAATCTTATTATGAACGACTTAAAAATGATGGATTAAGTGGATTTGAAAAGGCCAGTCTCTATTTAACAGTAGGTGCAATAACTGCAGAAACTGTTGGAACAGTTCTTAATTTTTTAGGTTCTGGAACAAGCCTTATCCCAGAAGTTACTGCAGGAGCTGCAGGATTTGGTGGGTCACCTACTTTACATGTGACTTTAGGAGGTAAAAGTGTAACAGATGGTTTGAGTAAAGCTGCAGATGTCTCAAAAGGAATAGCTCAAATTTTACAAATGAGTTCAGGGATGACTGCAACAATGGCAAATAACAATCGACGTGAAGAGGAATGGGATTTCCAAAAACGCCTTGCAGAAAAAGAATTACCTCAAATAGATAAACAAATTGTAGCAGCAGATATTCGCAAGCAAATGGCTGAAACGGAATTGCGAAATCATGATAAACAAAAAGAAAATTTGGACAAAGAATTAGAGTTTATGCGTTCAAAATTCACAAATCAAGAATTGTATGATTGGATGATTAACCAAATTTCGACGGTTTATTTTCAAAGTTATCAATTGGCGTACGACATCGCAAAAAGAGCCGAACGTTGTTTTAGATATGAATTAGGATTGAGTGATTCTAATTATATCCAATTTGGATATTGGGACAGTTTAAAGAAAGGCTTACTTTCAGGAGAAAAACTGTATTTTGATTTAAAACGCCTGGAAACAGCCTATTATGAGCAGAATAGACGTGAATATGAATTGACGAAACACATTTCATTATCGCAAATTGATCCAGTTGCTTTATTGAAGATACGTCAAAATGGGGAGTGTATCGTTGATATTCCAGAGACTTTATTTGACATGGACTATCCAGGGCATTATTTTAGAAGACTCAAATCTGTTAGTTTGTCAATCCCGTGTATTGTTGGACCTTTCTCAACGGTTGCTTGTACACTAACACTTACAAGTAATAAACTTAGGAAAGACTCCTCTTTACAAGGAGGTAAATATGAACGTGATTTTACAAATGATGATATTCGTTTCCGTGATGAAATCGGTGCCATTCAATCTATAACGACAAGTGGTGGACAAAGCGATAGCGGAATGTTTGAATTGAATTTTCGAGATGAAAGATATTTACCATTTGAAGGTGCAGGAGCAATTAGTAATTGGCATATTAAATTAAACAAAGACTTCGCTCAGTTTGATTTGAATACTATTTCAGATGTGATTATTCATCTAAATTATACCTCAAGAGAAGGCGGTGAATCTTTGAAGACCCAAGCTATTAAAGAGTTCAATAAGAAAATGAATAGTATAGCTTTAGCTGAAAATAAAAAAGGTTTATTTCGAGTGTATGATATTAGAAGAGAATTTTCTAATGAATGGCATACTTTTTTAAATCCAGCCATTGCAGCAGATGGACAGCAATTGGTGATGAATAATTTGCAAGAACGATTACCTTATTTTACAAAAAACTTTAGAAATAAAAAAGTATCTAAAATAGAAGTAGTTGCATTAATGAAGGATAATACCAAAATATATAAAGTAATGGTTTCACCTATTGGAAATACTGAGGCGGATTTATTGAGTATGTCTAAGGGAGAAGTATATAAAGGTCTTCATAATGTTTCGAAAGACTTGACGGGAAGCGAAGTTGACTTAAATAACTGGACGATTAAAATCAAAGAAAATGGTATTAATGATTTTAAATCATTACCCCACGATGCTATTCAAGAATTATTTTTAATAATCAACTATTCAATTTCATAAAATGCTAAAAGAAATAGAAATACAGAGCTTAATAGATAAAATTGTTCAAAGAATTCATCCAGAAAAGGTGATAGTTTTTGGTTCTTATGCAAAAGGTTTAGCTACCAATAAAAGCGATTTGGATATTTTTATTATTAAAGAAACGGACTTGCCTATGATAAATAGAGGGAACGATTTAAAGCCGATACTATCGAATTATCTTATTCGAGTTGATATTCACATTTATACCCCAGAAGAGGTTACGGAATACGGCTCTGAGGATTATTCATTTGTACATTCAGTTATGCAGACAGGAAAAACGTTTTATGAAAAGACAGTTTAAAATTTTCAGGGTCGGGGAAAGTATTTTGGCTAAAAATTAAATGCTTTTGAAGGCGCAAAAATATAATTTTATTGACGTGTACTTGTTTGTTTATCTCGTGATTTATAGTTATTTTTGCATACTATAAAAGGCATATAATTTTGAATCACATAAAAAATATCAACTCTTTAGGAAGTCAAGTTTCTGAGAGTCTAATAGATAAACTTACAGGTCGCTATTTTACTCATGAAGTTTTGGCTAAAAATGCTATTCAAGATTTATTAATTCATTCAAGGAATTCAGTATTTTCAAATAGCCTCGTTAAAATAGCCGATCCATTTGCTGGAGATGGACGAATGATTTATTGGCTGATTGAAGAGTGGGGAAAGTTAAAACTACCAGTAGTTCATTGGGAGGTGTACTTATGGGACATAAATGAGATTGGTCTTAAGGTTGCTGAAATTAAGATGGAAAAATTAATAGAAAAAGGATTTAAGATAAACTATTTTATTGAAAATGAGGATGCTTTTAAATTAACGTCAAACTATAATGATACTTTTGACATTGTGATAACAAATCCTCCTTGGGAATTATTAAAACCCGACAGTAAAGAACTAAGTTGTTTATCAGAAAATGAAAAAGCTCTTTATATAAAAGAGTTAAAGTATTATGATGATTTTCTTGCAAAAGAATTTGTATTATCTCAACCAACTAATAAATTTGCTGGTTGGGGGACTAATTTATCAAGAGTAGGGTTAGAAGTAAGTTCATTAGTTGCCAAACCCGATGGATTAGTATTAATTGTTTTGCCAGCATCTTTTTTTGCAGATGATCAATCAAGAAATCTTAGAGAATTCATTTTTTCAAAATCTACGGTACTCGATATTTCTTATTATCCCGCTGAGGCAAAATTGTTTGGCAATGCAGATATTAGTTCATCAACAATGGTTTTTAGAAAGAGAGAAAAAAGTGCTATTAGCATTAATATCTCTCTATATAACAAGTTTCTTTCTCTTGAAAATAATGATGTATTGAATCTTAAACATTCTACACTAAGAATGACAGGATATACTATTCCGATTAGTACTGGTTCACAAGGAATTCTAATTTTAGATAAAATAAATGCAAAGTTTAAACGATGGAAGTCAGTAGAAATTAACGAAAGCAATTGTTTATGGGCGGGAAGAGAGATTGATGAGACTGGTATTCAAAAATGGTTATTCGAAGGGATAGATGGAATAAAGTTCTTAAAAGGACGTATGGTTAATCGCTATGAAATTAAAACAAAGCCTTTTCAAATTGTTGTGAAGGAAGGTTGGAAAATACCGCAATCTGTTTATTTTGAGAAAATAGTTTGGAGAGACGTGTCTCGCCCAAGTCAGAAAAGAAGATTGATAGCTACTCTTGTAAATGAACAAATCGTTGCAGGAAATTCATTAGGGGTGTGTTACTATAAAGATGGTGATGGAAATGCTCTAAGAATTTTACTGGGAATTATGAATTCCCTTTGTTTTGAATTTCAGCTTAAATCCTATTTAGCAACAAGTCATATTTCACTTTCAGCCATCAGAAAAGTGTGCATTCCAGATAGAAATGATTTTATTAATTATCAGAACCTTTTACCTCTTGTAGAAGAAAGTTTATCTGGTGCTACTTCTTCAGTAGTAAAAATTGAAGCCTATGTTGCCAAAATAATTTACAATCTAAATGAAGAAGAATTTAACTTTATATTGAACTCTTTTGAAAAATTAACCATTGAAGAAAAGAATTGCTTAAAATACGAATTTAAAAATTTATCCCAAAAAAATGATTAATAATTTAAATGTTACAATTAAAATACCTAATCACCACACCTCTACTTTAAGCGATTTGGATATGTTAATTGTAAATTCTGTTCCACCAGGAGGAAATTGGAAAAATATTCCACTTGATGTACCTTCAAGACGGATTCAGCAGATTCGGGATAGTTTTTCAAAAGGCGAAGGTAGCCGGTCCACTTATTACGGTAGACTTCTTCCAAATAAACCATCTTATACAATTAATACATATTTCAATAGACCTGGAAATGGATGCCATATACATTATAAACAAGACCGAGTTCTATCCCAAAGAGAGGCAGCAAGGCTTCAATCATTTCCAGACAAATTCTTATTTTTAGGCTCACAGGGTTCAATTAATAATCAGATTGGAAATGCTGTTCCGCCTTTGTTAGCTTTTCAAATAGCTTTACAAATTAATGAAGCTATTGGACAATGTGGTGTATTTATTGACCTGTTTTCTGGGGCAGGTGGTATGGGGTTAGGTTTTAAATGGGCGGGTTGGCAACCAATTCTTGCAAATGATATTGATGCAAAATTTCTTGAAACCTATTCACAAAATGTCCATGAAAATACATTAGTTGGAAGTATAACAGACCCAAATATTTTTTCAGAATTGGTTGATCGTACACTTGAAGCGAAACGAAAATACCATAATCGCCCTTTTTGGGTTTTGGGAGGACCTCCATGCCAAGGTTTTTCAACAGCGGGGAATAAACGTACAATGGACGATGAAAGAAATTCACTTTTTTTGAATTATACAGAATTCTTAAAAATTGTGAAACCAGATGGTTTTGTTTTTGAAAATGTTGCTGGACTATTAAGTATGGAAAAGGGTAGCATATTTAATCAAGTTAAAGTTGGATTTGAAGGAATAATGCCTCATGTTAAAGGATTTGTTTTTAGTTCTGAAAAATATGCTATTCCTCAAAGAAGGAAAAGAGTTTTTTTAATCGGACAGAGAAAAACTCAATCTAATATCCTTCCACCTCCAATTCTTACTTCATTAGGAGAATCAAAAGATTTGTTCAATAACTATTTTGAATGTGTTAGTGTGGAAGATGCCTTATCCGACCTTCCAGAATTAAATGCTGGACAAAATGGCTCTATTTTGAACTATCAACACTCCCCAATAACTATATATCAAAAATTAATGAGAGGGGTTATTTCACCTTTTGAATACTTGGATAATTTCAAATTCAAATTATCAGTTTAGTCTAAAATGAACTCAGTTCTCAAATACCTATCATTTTCCCACATAGCGGAAATATAGGTGGCAATACTTATCATTTCTGTAGTAAGAATTTTTTTGGCTGTTTCAAAAACTTCAATTTTATTAGAAGTAATTGTTGTAACTAATAATCTTAGCTCATGTTCAATTGTATCATTTGAGTACAATAAAATATGTTCAAATTGTTCATCTAAGTACTTACAATCGTAGTTTTCGTCACGAATTAGATTTACCACATTATTAACAGTACTTCTAACGGAATCTTCATTAACTAACAATAGGTGTCTATTTATTTTGTCACGATAAGCAAATAATGCTTCAAAACCAATTCTAATTCTTCTTGCTTTTTGTTCAATGGTATATTTTGTGTATTTTTTTTCTTTAATGATTGAATCATAAACAGTTAAAAAGTTCTCTATTCTAAGATTAACAAATTCTAATTTGAAATCTGCATATCCAAGCTCAAGAAAGTAAGTTAAAAAAAAATACATTTTCTTTTCAAGTAAAACTGAAAATAGAAATAATGCGTTTCTTTGATTGTCTCTGAGCATTTTTGATAATCGTAAGGCTTCTTCATCATTGGTAATATCATTTTTTCTCAAATCCCAAAGAGGTTTAGCGTACCAAGAGACAACATCCAATCCTTGTTTCTCCGCTTTAATTAAATCTTGTACGTCTTGCAAACTCATTCTATTATTTTTGGCTGAATTTGCTTTTTTGCTGAGAAGCCTAAATTCGGGTCTGTGGCAAAAACCTAACGATAATGGACCAATATGATCTGCTGTTGGTAACCCTTCTCCACCGTCTGCATTTATTTCATTTTTAAAACGTGTACGAATTAATCCCATTAAATCATCTGCTGCAATCCAATCTCCATCAGACCAATATTCAAACACCCTTCTATCAGTAGTATAACTTTTTAAGTTTTCAGAAGACCTACCTTTGTCTGCTTTTCCACGACAACATTTGTTGAAAGAATGAAACCCATCAAGGCGATCTGGAGGGTTGGACATTACACCTGGGCTAAGAAGGGATGATTCTAATGGAATATAGTCACTCTTTACCCAGTTAATAAAGGTTTCAATATCAGAACTAAACTGGGGTACTTTTATCGTGGGTGTGCTTAGTAATTTAGAAAATATACCAATTACTTTATCCCCAAATTGATTGAAAGCGTTTAGAATAATATCATTTATTTGGTCAAGAGAGGAGAATATAAAATCATTACCTAAACTCTTCTTTATTTTGTTGATGAGAATGTCGTTTGGATACGCATAACCTATTCGTAATATTCTACCGCATCTTTTACATGGTTTTTCACCTGTTGGGTGTATTAACTTGGCAGTTCTGCTTATCCATTTGTCAGAATTTGAGTCTATACCAACCTCTTTTGCTTTTTTAAGCCACCAATCTCTCCTTTTTTGATGAGTAAACTGATATTTACCAGACGACCTATTTGAAGGGGCTTCCCATTGAATTTTCCCATCATCCTTTATAGCATCTGGCATATTTGCGTAGGTGGGATGATTTACAATTTCCTCCATATAATTTACAAAAGGAGTTGACCATTTTTCCCCCTTACTCCCATATACATTTGGAATGTCAGTAGTCGATGTCAATTGTGAATCTTCGGCATTACTTTCTTTTAATAGTAGTTTGGTATTTATTTTTTCTTTCATTTTAAATCAATTAACAAATCTGCTGTAGAGATTTCTAAAGCATTAGCAATTTTAACTATGTTTAGAAGAGATATATTTTTTTCAGCTCTTTCTATCATGCCTATATAAGTCCTATGGAGATTCGCTTCGTGTGCTAATTCTTCTTGAGAATACCCTTTCAAAAGTCTAAGTTTTCTGACTTTTTCTCCAAATTGAAGCAATAGTATATTGGGTTGAGTTTTCATTCGTAATTTTTTTCAAAGCTAATTATAGTATTCACAATATGCCACATACTATAGTTGGCACTTATCATTCAAAGATGAAAAATATTCACAAGTTATTCTTATCACAAATATTTGATTTACATTGAAAAACTAACTTATGGTCTTGAAAGATAATTGCAAGGAATTTACTTTTATTAACCAGTTTTGATAAGAAAAATTAAAAAAACTTAGGAAAAAGATGTGGTGAAAATTACCGAATAATAAGATTTTTACAATAAATACCTTTTTTTCTTGGAATATTACTAATTTAGATTTCATTTCTTACGGTAATCCTTCAAATACCTTTAATATACTGTTTCACCTGAGATTTATAAAGCACGAAACATTCATTTATTTCTAATTTTAAAAGTGCAGGTAGATACTCTAACTTCCTTTGTTCAAATTTAAGATTTTGCAACAAATAGTCTCATTAAATTCAAGACATTTTCTAATTTGAATACAATTTGAAACTCAATTTTTTAATAATACTTATCTCATTTTTTCACATTTAATAATATTAACAAAATGGTAAATCTCCTTAAAATAATTCCGTCTCTTCTAATTTCAGGTTTGATAGGAGGGCTTGTTTCATATTTTGTAAATTTTAAAAATCTCAGGTTATCTCCCGAACCGAAAATAAATTTATTAACCGAGGGAGATATGACGGAAATATCCTTTTGGGGTAAAGCCTACGAATTTATTAGAGTGCATTGGGAATTTTTTGCGTATATAATTATAGGTGTTGCTGGAGCAATGCTTGTTCCATTAGTAGATGCACTAATTGATGGATTAAAAGGACTTCCGAATTTAAGAATCAAAAGTAACGACATAACACCTTGGGAAACGCTCATCCTATTTGGGTATGGGTTTGTTTTTGCATACGGAAGTAATAAATTTTTTATAAGTATAATAGATTTAATTTTGGGTAGGATAACTTCTTTAAACACTCCCCCTCCAACTAATCAAAAAAATTTATTAATTATTAAACCTGCGACAATAGGGGAACATAAACCAAATGTTGCCGAGGTCGATGCTACTGCATCTGGACCATTTAATAAAGTTATTTCAAGAGGCTCGGATGAGTTTAAGAATTTACAAAAAAATGAAAACCCTAAAATTGTATTTAAGAGTGAAGAACCCAATCCAGATGATGACAAGATGATGACCCAAAATCTAAAAGAGAAGGTTGATGAGTTAGCCGATTTGGTCGAAGCTAAATGGGGAGTAACGATAAAATTAAGAATAGTAGAAGCATGGGATGGGCAAATGGAACACTCTTCAAAAAGCCTTCATTATGAAGCAAGAGCGGTAGACATTACTACAAGTGATAAAGATAGCAAGAAATTGGGTGATTTATTTGATCTTGCAGTTACTGCTGGATTTGATTGGGTTTGGTATGAAGATGCTTTACATATTCATGCTTCTGTAAAGAAATAGATTTTACTCATTAATTTCAAAAATCTGATTATGAAAAATTATATCTTAATTCTCTTTCTTTTTACATTTAATAAATCATATTCTCAATGCAGCTTTAGAATAAAAACTTTGGATTTCAAAAATGGGAGTATTGATTTTATTTTACCGCCTAAATCAAACCTTGTTTTGAACGAAAAAGGAGTCTTCCGTAAAAATTTGAGGTATCATTCTATTGAGGTGGAAAATCTGAATAGTAATTATTATGTAAGTCTCAGCCAACTTGATAAAGCTATCTATTGCCACACAAAAAAAACAAAAATACTTGATAGTAAAGAGGGTAACATATCTACTGTGACCTCGTTCTGCAGAATCCAATGGAAGAATTCGGGATTCATATTAGAAATTGACTATAATGATTTTTTAGATAAGTCACCAGATTCAATTAAAAAATTATTTGAGGATTTATCTAAAAAATTACTTGTTGAATTTGCAAAAAAAGAAGTTCAAAATACCTGGGCAACAAGTATATGCCAGAATATAATAGAAAAGATTTTTGAAGTAATTCCGATTCCAGAAGAGGCTTCTCTCGCAAGGTATATAAGTGAGTACGATGTTTCCTATGGACATTCGTTTATTTTGTTAAATTCCAAAATAAAATTAAGAGTAGATGCCGTAGATATCGATACAGCAATAAATGGAAATTGGAGTTACAGATTAATAGGTACTTCAATGATTTCAATATATAGAGATAAATGGGGAAGAATTATCCAAAATCCATTTCATAATTTTCAAAATAAAGGTATGCCAGATAATTTGATAAATAATGATGGGAAAATTGTTCTCCAGGCATCCACGGAAGACATACAATTATCGAATACACTTAAAGAGTGTGATTATATATTTTTGTATCAAAATAACTTAAAAAAAAATAATAAAAGTTCATCCCCAGGGGGATGTAATTCATCTTCTGAAACAAGTACTGTTAACTGTAATTCTCAATTATGGCATTTTAAAAAGAATAGTATCTCCCAATTTTATTTGAATGATGATCTTAATTTTTCGTCTGTTAATTATATTTCATCTTTTGGTTTACGAAATGTAATCTACCCATTAATAGAGATAGTGGTTAACAACAAATATGTGTCCATTCCAATAGGGATAAATTTTAATCAATTGAAGCCCCAACTCTCAATAACTAACTCGACAAATATTTTTCGTTATTGGAATGGGAAATATAAAAAAATAAATTTAAGAAATGAATCAATTTTACTACCCAGTGATAAAATTCAATTTTAGAAAATGGAACTAAAACAAATTGCTCAGAATAAAAATTTTTATCTTCCTGTTGATTTTGAGGAATCAAAGTATTTTATTTTTTCGGAGGATATTACAAATGATACATTCGATTTTCAAAAAGCATTTAAGAACTATGCTTTTAAATTCCTATTGATTTTTTATAAAAATGATAATCCTGTTTTTGATAATAATTTAAAAAATCAATTATTGGTTAAGGTACAGAGTGGGAGGGGGATATTCTGGATAGATTTTTTAGGGAAGTCAAATATTGATTTATCACCATCAATGGCGATATTAAATAAAAATCAACTTGTTCAATATAATAATATATCTTTTGGTAAAGATGAACATATTTTAGAATTAACCAATTCTAATGAAGTTGGGCAAAGCAGTAAGGCAATCATTTCATTTGATAATACAAATGAAAGCCTGTTATTTAATGTAGAGAATGATAAGAAACATCGGTTAGCATCAAGAACTCTGCAAAATGAATATGTAGAGTTTATAATTCCTCTAAAAAAACAAAAAACTATTTTTAATCTCTTTTCAAAAATATCGGAAAAGTGTATTGGTTCAATATGTTTAAAATTTATTAATCTTTCCGAGAGGATTTTTATCCAGCCACAAACGGCACTATTAACCAAGTCAAATTTACATCATTTTGAATATTTTGAAAGAAGTAGTTTTGCACCAAATATGACGATGCTTGGCATAATCTATCCCGTGCTTGAATTCGACCAGAGCAATGATGAATTTCGCTCCTATTTAGAGTTATTTCCTAAAAATGACCTAATAAAAACTAATTTTCTTGACGAACTTGGCAATAATTTTACGATTAAGAGGTCTAACTCATTACTCTCAAAAATCACTTTTGTCAACGCTAATCCGACTACTTTAAATAGAAGAAACTTCTTTTTTTCGCCGTCAGATGGTGAAAAACTAACATTAATTTCAAAAAGCTCAAAAAAACTTTTGGCTGGTAAATCTGGTACAGAACGTTTCGAGGACACAATTATTAAGTTTACAACAATTGATAAAGTTAAATTTAGTGAAAATAATAAAGGAGAAGTAATCGAGGAAGCAATCGGAGGTTCCATAACTTCTGTCGCTATTATTGATGGCAAAAAAGGATATTTCTTAGATGCTGAAAAAGCACCCTATTTCAGCAATGAAAAAGAATCTAAATATAAAGCAATAAAAGTAGGAGATGCCAATAATCAAGTAATTTCCCCAATCATCCCAACATTAGAATTTAAAAATAAAAAAAGCCTTTCAACCTTAGAGAATTTATTAGTTAAAAGACGAATTGCTACTTATGCAAAATCTGATACCGATTTAACAAAAAAAATCTCCCCACAAGGTTTTCTCAAAGAAGGGAACAACTATAATTTTATAAAAAATGATAATAATAATCCTGCATTATTAGCAAAAAATATTGCTGCGGGAACAAAAACTCCCCAATTTAAAGTAGATACCAAAGGAGATTTAGCTTTTCAGCTTTCAATTTCAAAAGAGGATGTTTTCTTTGTGCTTACTCCAAAGTTGATTAAAAATGTTACATTGGATATATCCGTTTACTTCAAAATAAGAGAATTTGGGGTAGATTTATTTGATTTTGTGCAACATAGTGAGTTATCAGATACCCATGAGGAAAAAATACTAATTTTCAAATTCAGTAGTAAAAAAATTAATGAATTAATTGAAGATGTTAGCCTTTGGAGCAATTTTGATGGTTCTAATGCTGGACAATCAAATTATAGAAATGGATTAGAAGATATTAAAAATTCAATAAAAAATAATATTACACCTGTCCCTGATAATATTAAAAATAATAATAATTGGAATGGAGTGTTAATACTTAACGTGCCAATTGCAGATAATAAAGATTTGCCATCTATATTTAATGGTTTACTCGCCTCACAAAGTATAAAAAAATCAGAAAACCCTTCAAGCGATTTATCAAAGCCATTAGAGTTTAAAACAGGATTGAAATTTCAATACGTAGCATTCCCAGTCAATAAAACTTTTGTTGATGCTACTACTTCAACGGTTAGTATTCAATCAACGTCTTTTAATGGATTAATAGATTATGATGTTTTAAAAGAAAAAGAAGACTTGAATCGTGTTACAAGTTATTTCAATATAGCAAGTAATGAATACAAATTTATATTATCCAAACTTAAAATAAACTTCGAAAATTCTGAAATAAGAGAATTTAACTCAACAGCCTTATTAAAAATCTCCAAACTTTTTGATGATGATGTCATAATTGAAGGAATAAAACTGTCATCTGACGGGGAAAAAATAAAAAACTTAATAAAATTAGATGGCAAGTATCAAAAAAATAGTTCTAATCAAGATGAATTTACCTTTATCCTTAGTTCGAAAATTAAAATTAATAATGTAAGCACTATTATTAAAAAAATCTCTATTGAGAAACTCCTTTTTGGTGTTGATGTAACTGAAAAGAATAAATACCGATTTGATATTGATGCTGATATAGATTTTAATAAAGATATCATAGGGAATATTCTATCGTTTGAGCAATTATCTCTTCAAAATATAGGCTTAAATTTTGAATTAAAACCTTTAAAGCTACCTGAAATTAATTTTGATTTGTCAAAATTAATCCCACTACCAAAAATAAAATTCGATGGGAAGGGCTTTTTAAGTAGTTTTCCAATCAAATTTAATCATTTTAGAACCTTTCAATTCAAAAAAGAAATTGGAAAGGAGATTGAATTTAAAAGTCCAGACTTTGATTTTCTAAAAATTAGTGACTTTAATATTCCAACAATTGAATTAGGTAACCTTTTCTCTTTTGTATTTGATTTAGACTTAGGTACATTAGGTGATTTAGCATTACTTAAAGCTTTGAAAGGCAAGTTACTGGTGAGCTGGTCATTTAAAGGAGGCCTGGTTTTAGGTTTTAAACTTGATGGACCCAAAACTGATTCCATCCACATTGATTTTGGAGCGTTTAAATTTGATGTTGATAATTTTGAACTTTGTAAACTAAAAAATGATGACCAATATTTTTTAAAACTTATAAATCCAAGGCTAACTCTTTTTGGTACAGAGTTACCAACCAATAAGGAGGCAAAGTTAAATGCCTTAATCTTTGCCAATCCCCTTATCGGAAGTAAAGTCGCTTGGTTAGTCACCTATATGGAAGGCACAAATCCAATTATAGAAAAAAATAAATTAAGGCTTGGTGTAGGCCAAGGTATCGGTATAGACAATGTTCCTAATAATGTCCAAGGTGCAATTGATAAAGTGAAAAATATATTTAAACCTGATATCAAATTTTGTGATGAAAAAAATATACCACCAAATATTTACAAACCCGAACGCAACTGGCTCATAGCATCAGATGCAATATTACCTGCTGATTGGCCTGTTGACTTTAAATTTATTTTTAATGATCCAGATTTGTATGGGGCATTTATAGGTATAAAAGGCAATGGGGACAAAAATTTATTTTCTTTAGAAATTCTTTATAAAAAAGTCTCCGATAATTTAGGTGTTTATTCTACTGATATACAGCTACCTGATTCTATTCGAAATATTGACGCAGGTGGAGCGGCAATAACAATTCCAAATATAGGCATTGACATTTTTACAAATGGAGACTGGAAAGTAGATATTGGTTTCCCGAGAGGTATTGATTGGAGCCGCTCGTGTTTAGTTCAAATTCGTCCATTTGTAGGGTGGGGCGGATTATACTTAACAGCCCTTCGTACAGCTTCTTTGACATTATTTGGAGATAGGCTTCCAAAAGACAATGACAAATATAATATTATCCAATCTGGTATTGCTCTGCGGATAGGAATTGGAGCGTACATAAACAAAGGCATTTTCTATGCTGGAGCCTCAATAAGTGTATATGGAATCTTAGAGGGGGCATTTGCATTTGATAAAGATAAATCTGGACTTAGCAAATTATTGCCAGAACACTTTGCATTACAAGGTAGAGTTGGAGCAAGAGCAGAAGTGATAGGGTACATAGATTTTAGTATTATTAAGGCTTCAGTACAAATAATTTTGCAAGTTGAAGTAGGATTTTTATTCATGCTTATTAGTGGCAAAATACAGTCTGTACCGCTCTATATAGAAGGTCAAGTAAGCGTAAGTATTGAAATCACAATTGCTTGCGTAAGCGGATTTGGTTTTAGCTATTGCATAAGAGTGAATTTAAGTTTTGAAACTACAATTAGATTTTCCTATACATTAGGTAGTAGTAGTAATACTACGAAAATTTTAAACGAACGTACTTTAAATGAATCTAATTTTAATAAAAGTAAATTTGTAAAACTTGCAAGTCCAATAACTATTAAGCTCGGTGAAATTCCAATTATTTATGTTCCTTCATTTACCAACTCTTCAGAAGGCAAAAAGTTAATTCATCAGTTTGCAATCAACATCTTTGGTTACTTTAATAATGAAGGTAAATTTAAATTTTCAAAGGAAAATATTTTAAAAACACGTATTATAAAACCAATTTTTGAAGGCATCATAGCGAGCGGGCGAAAAGATTACGATTCGATTCGTAGTGTATTATTAGGAGGTATTGAAGGTTCAAAAACAGATATCAATATTTCTTATACACCTACAATATTTGTCAATACTAAAATAACAGATGAAGATTTTATTGAACAAACCTATGGATTTGGAAAGGATGAATTTACAAGTTTCTCGAAAGCAGTTATAAACAATGAATGTCAGACGAATCCAGCTAATTGCCCTTATAGAGTTATTACAGCACCTATTACATCAATAATCAATGTGATAGATAAAAAAAATAACGAAAATTTCACAACAACTTCAAGTGGCTTTACCATAAAATACTCTAACATTATTAATGGAGAAGAATCAAAAATAATCAAAAGAGAAGGTGGGTTTTCGGACACACAAATCAGTGCATTCGAAGGGCAATTTGATAATTATATGTCTCAGGCTTTTATAAGGGATAAGAATATAAAATTAGCAACAAAAGATAATGATCTGAGAGAAGACTTTATTATAAGAGATTATTTTAAACTTATTGGGTTGTTAGTTTTGGAAGAATACTATAATTTCAGAGTAGATGAAGAGAATAAAAACAGCTCTAACTTCAATCCACAAATTGAGTTAACTAAATTAATAGATGGTGATGGTAAATGGGATTTAAATGAAAACCTTGATGGCATCATTGGTAAGTTAAATTATTTTTATAATAACGGGTTACGTTTTGGAGCAGGATTGGACTCAAGGGCATTTTATGATTTACTTTTACAAACTTCAAAAGTTGATAGCTTAAAAGATCTTTCTCAAACATCAAAAATTGAAATTATTAATAATGTAAACTTTGGTAAATCGATTGACATATCCAAGGAAATTTTGAGTCAAAATTTTGTTGCAAATGGTAGGGATAAAATCAATTTTGATTTCAATAAACTTGTCGCTGAATTTGGTGAATTTAAGGATGAAGAACCTTATGAATTAGTAAATTTAAGAATAGGTATTACGAATAGTCAATATAAAATCGGAAAAAATGATGCAGCACGGATGTTTGAAATACCAAATCGACTCAGAAGACCCGAAAGACCCGAATTAAAAAAGGGCTTGAAGTATACATTAAAGTCGATAGGATTAAACGATAGTAAATTTGAAACTGCTGCAATTATTTCAGATTTTAGCTCATGTACCAATGTAGAATTAATAGTAAAACCGTTCATTGAGATTGATGCTACCCAAAAAAATATAATTAAAATTTTGGAATTTGCCAATGTTAGGATTCAAGATTTAGAATTAATGAATAGAATAAAAGAAAGTGAGGGTTCGTTTAATTCTATTAAATTTTATCTTAAAATTCAAAATAACGATAACACTCTAAATCTAATTGATTTAGACGCAAATGACAGTAAAATTACAATTATAAAAACTAATCTTAGTCCAAGAACTTTTCCGCCTATCGTTATTGAAAATAAAATTAAATCGGTACAAGTACACGATTTATTTATTGCAAAGTCAGACGAGCCTCATTTTAAGACACTTTTATGGGAAGGAATGACTACTAATAATGGGGGTTATTTTTTGAAATTAGAAAACCCAATTGATAATAATGTTATTCCAATTAATAGTCAAATTTCAAATCAAACAATAATTATTTCTTTTGAACAGAAGAATGAGGAATTTAAAGTATTTAATAACTTCCTAAAAATTAATAATTCAGGTAATTTATTTTCAAAATTAGACGCAGTAATCAGTAAAGAATGTCTTTTTTTAGATGAAATAAAATACAATGGTCAACAAATTCAAGAATATCATTCTACGATTCCTGCTCATTGTTTTAACTTTCATATTGACAGAGTTATTAATAAGGCAAATGAAAAATTAAGCACACAATATTTACCAGTTGAGTTTTCTCTGTTTGATGACAAAGGTAAAGAAATTCTTCAAAGAGATAATATTATACCTTTGATGCCCCAGCAGAAAAAAGAAGAGCCAGAAAAACTATTTTATAAGCACATTACTCCTATTACAAAAGGTGTAAATCGCTATGATGCTGTTGGAAAGAGGTTTAAGCTAAAATTTGGACTTCGTGATATTTTTGGTTTCAGAGCTTTGAATAACATAGGAGAAATTAATCATACTCATCTATATTTTGATAAGTTAATTTCTTTGGATTCATGGCCACTTACAAAATTTTCTTATTGGTTAAATTCAATTGATACTAATAAGCAAAAAATCAAATGGGATTTTAAAGCTTCTATAATTTTTGAAGAAGTTCTTGATTTGGCTGGAATAGCACGGAAGTCAGATGGAAAATATACTGATGATGATTTCAAAGAAATCAATAGAGTAATTGGGGAGTACTCTGAAAAAATAAACACAATCAAAGATCAAATAGACGATAAGCGAGTTACAGTTTTGGTTAATGATTCGGGAAATGGTACTATTCAAAAATTCCTGCAGAAAATTATAACTGAGTTATTAAATGGTTTAAGTTTAATCAAAACTAATAAAGTAATTCCCAAGAGTAATAACCAATCAGCTTTATTAGAGTTTGATTTAAAATCAGAATTAAGACAAGAACTAAAACTTGAAATAAAGATTGAAAGACCCAAAGACTACTGTGTAAGAACGAATGATACTGATAATGTTTGGGATGATAAGTTTATCAGAGAAGTAAAAAGTATAATTAAATTAGAAAAAGAGCCTTCAACAGCACTCTTGGAGCAGGATATAAAAATAAAATCAAATGCCAAATACTGTATTGGTATTGGTTCGGATGGGATTGGAAATAAGCAATTATTTCTTATTGATAAAACGATTTTGATTAAAGCAATGCCTAAATCAGATTCATTTTTAGATAAAAATGGGTTTATCGGTATTAAACCTTACAGTAATCAATTATGGTCTGGAACATATAATCGTACTATTACAGGAATAATAGACCCTTTAATTGAATCTTTCAGTAATATTGATTTAGATAGTAGTTTGCGTATAATTTTATCAAAGGTAGATGAATTGCTTTCTGCAAAGTCAATAAGTAAAATAGATTTAATACTGCTTGAAAGCCTAATAAATTCTAAAATGATTCTCTCGAGCGAAGGAAATGAACTTGATTCCAAAACTGAGAAACTAAGCGAAGAAAAAGCTATTAATGTAATTGAATTTAAAAACCTTTTGAAAGAACGACTTTCAAATTTTTATGATTATGATGGTATTATTAATGTTTCAATGAAAAACATCATAGAATCAAAATTGGGAGGATACCGTTTTACCGTTAGTGCAGACAAAAGTCCAACCGATTATAAAATTTTTATGTCAAAGTTAGACTTCATTGATTTTAAGAATCCAAAAGATTTTACATTACTTTTTGACTTTTTAGGCAATAATAAAATATCAAGAAGCACTTTCACTACTTACGATTTTATAATAAACCCACAAATTACTCATATTGAATATGATATTGATATTATTAAAGAAACAGACGATATCGAAAAATCAAATTGGATTCAGTTAGTTACTCCTTTTAAATCTAATATGATTTATGAAGTAAAAAAATTCCCTAAAATAATTCGAGAATTCCCATCTAAACCAAGTATTATTAAAACAGAAATTATTACTAATCCTCTAACTGAGTGGTCAAAAGCTGCCGGTGCTTGGAATCTTAAGTTTGGTATTGATGATAATAATGATATTTATCAACCTGGGGATAAACTATTGTTATCTATTGAAACTAAGAGTTTAGAAAACAACCTCAAAGATGCAGATGTCGTAGAAAAAAGAGATTTTAAAGCCTTCATTGCTTATTGGTCAAAACAAATAGTTTTGACGGATGAAAAAGGAGAAAGTTTATTTAATCAAGAACATTTTATAAACTCACTTAAAAAAGAATTAACCTTAGATGTTAATAATTTTTCTGAATCAAATGGTGTTATTTCAAAAGTTGTTGAGAAGAATATTTTTGAATTTGAAAAGCAAGGAAATAATCGATGGAAATTAGTACGTTCTTCAAGTAATAACCTAAAAATTGTAGTCGATATTCCAACGCAATCTGTGGATATTGGTTCATTTGTAATTGAAGGTGCGAATATATTCACAAACCAAATTGTAGCTATGCTTCCAAAAGTATTAATAAGACGAAATGATAATGTAAATAATTCAAACTTTAAGTACCAAACTGAAGAAGTAAAAGCTCCAAATTTTATAACAGTTTATATACAACACTTGAATAGAATTAACATTAAAAAAGGAACAACATTTGATAAAGAAGTATTTGGAATAATTAATAAATTCCCGTTCAAGACTTCTGGAAAATATTTAATAAATATTGAGGATACCTTGTTACCAATAATTCCTGTTTTGCAAGCAGAATTTAACACTGGAGATATTTTCGAAAGCCGTGATATACAGTTTAAGGATTATGATACTGAAAATGGTTTTCCAGCATACTCTTTAACACTTTACAACCCAAATAGTGGAGAAAATGAACTGCCTGTTTTTTATGCGGATTGTATATTTAAATCTAAGTAATTTTTAAAGTAAATCGAGAGTGTTTGAGGTGTAATTTCCCGTCTCATATAACGACCGTTTTATGAGATTGAAAATCAATAAGGTTTAATTATAAATTTATATTATTTTTTAGTCTCAAATTGTTATCTTGTGAAACAAAATCAAAATAATAAATTATCGATGAGTTAATGAGACAAAATTATGAAGATAGGCTATGCACGAGTTTCGACTCAGGACCAAAATTTAGATTTACAAATTGACGATTTAACAAAAATAGGATGTGAGAAGATTTATCATGAAAAAGCATCTTCTGGAAAAGAGCGACCTCAATTAATGAAAATGGTTGAGAATCTTCGAGAGGGTGATTCGGTGACGGTTTGGAAGTTGGATAGATTGTGTAGGTCATTAAAAGAGTTGATAAATCTTGTTGAATTATTTCAGGCAAGAAAAGTGAATTTTATCTCCATCAAAGATTCTATTGATACATCCACTGCACAAGGGCGGTTATTTTTAAATATTTTTGGTTCATTAGCAGAATTTGAAAGAGATATTATTCGTGAACGAACCAAAGCTGGACTTTCAGCAGCAAAAGCTAGGGGCAGAACAGGTGGAAGAAAAAAGGGATTGACTCCTGAAGCCACAAAAAAAGCAGAAGCCGCTGTAATGTTATACAAACAGAAAAAATCAGCCGATGAAATTGCGGGAATTATTGGCGTAGGAAGGGCTACCGTTTATAGATATTTAGCAGAGATGGATAATGAACGGTAAGTATAAAATATTGAAAATCAATAGTATTATTATTTTTAAAATGTTACAGAGGGTCAGTAACAGGTTTATCATCAAAAAGTAATGTTAAGAAAATACCACTAAATAATGCAAAAGCGGCAGTTAAGAAAAGGAAACCTGGAAATAAATATAAATTACATTCAATAAGTGGCAATCTATATTTATACAAAACTTTATACTCTTTATTTTCGCTCAGTGAAAAAGTATCAATTTTTGTAAATAATTTCTTTTTATCGTTATAAAAAGTATCTTGTTCTATCTTAGAAAAATTATTGATTAAACCAATAAGCATTGCTTTTGACTTGTTTAACGTTCTTTTTTCATCTATTTTTAATGGATGAATTGGGCTTTCTGACAGTTTACTATATGACTTAATTAATTTTTCTAAATCTCCCTTTTTATTATCATACTCATTTAATGCATTAATGTGTTCTCGAACAATTTTTGTTTCAAGAAAATCAGAATGTGTAAAATAGTTTCTTGTTAGGAAGCTCATTCCAAATAACCCTATAAAGAGGGAAAGTAGAAAACCAAATCCAATTACATTTGCAATTTTTCTTATAATGTAGGTTTTAAGAATCAGCATTGTATTTCTTTTAATCTCAAAGTATAGATACAAAGAAGAGGCAAATAAAAAGAAAACTCCAGCAAGTAATCCATCTGGATAGAAAATCGTATCAAATCGATACTTCCAAAAATCCAGGGTTGATAAAAAGGCTATCCAACTTGTTAATAATGCCATCTGAAGCCTTGGCATAATTATATTAATTGCAAACGACTTAAAAAACGAGGCGAATAAAATTGAAGCACCAAATATTGATGAGACTAATATGATAGAATATAATACAAAAGGTAATGTATTATATGAGAACGAAATGAAGGCTAATATGAAAATTATAATAACTAAAATAACCGTTACTCCTATTGATTTGCTTTTTAGGGGAAGGGTGCTTAAAAAAAAACTGAAACTACGATA
Source organism: Arcicella sp. LKC2W (assembly GCF_034931005.1). NCBI lineage: Bacteria > Pseudomonadati > Bacteroidota > Cytophagia > Cytophagales > Flectobacillaceae > Arcicella > Arcicella sp. LKC2W. Next base: position 15,815 of record NZ_JAYGIN010000032.1, on the reverse strand, counting down.
GACTTCATAGTTTTTGACTAACCAGTTTGAGATTTTTCGCTCTAAATTAATTTTATCTTTTTCATCAAGTAAATCTTCGCATTTATATAATTCTTTAAAATCTTTATCACTAATTATTTCTTCCAATTCATCTTCTGCAATAGCAAGCCATTCTTTCTTGTTCTTTTCCTTAGAGAAATATTTATAGTTTTCAGTATCTGTTGTAAATTCTATAAATTTAATTCCAGATTCTACATACGATTTTTTTATCTGAGTTAAATGGTTGTCTTCAAAAAGGTCTTTTTTTTGTAAATAATCGTACTTCAGGTAGATTCCTTTAAAAATTTTATTACTGTCTAAATAACTTTTAATTTCCAAGAATAATGAAGATTTATGAAAAACTTTGGAATGATAAAAATCTTCAATAAAATCAAGAAGCAATTTCTTATAGAAGTTTTTTCTTATGTTTTTATGTTTTTGTTCGTCATTACCATTCTGTGTATGAAAATCATATTCGATTGAAAAGGAGTATTTTTTTTGTTCATCCCAAATAAAAGAAGAATCAAAATTATGAACTAATTCTCTCTCATAACATTTGATAATTTCATTTGAAATCTCACTCTCACTAATTTGCAAAATTGGAATAGTAAGTAGTTGAAAACTCCCAAAGCGTGATTCGTCGTTTTTTCCAATAAAATTAAATTCGATTGTTGACTTTTTAAAAACTACGGATATTGGAAATTTCTCAATATCCGTAGTTTTATTTTTATTACATAGCTCCAAGTATCTAAAAATATAGATCCCGTTGTTAACGTCAAAAATAGTTTCATTATCAGCTTTAAAGAAATGCCCTTGATTCATTTTTAATTATTATAATGTTCTTTTTGCTTTTCAATATAGAGAATTACTTTTTTTAAACCTTCTATACTCTGTTCACTACCCAATTTTGAAACCTTTGATTGAACTAATCTTAATACAGTTATCATTTCTTGCCATTCGTAACCATCTCGGAAGGCAAGTAAAAATAAAAGATGTGATAAATATTCATAAATACTTATTTCTTTTTCATCTTCAATTTGGAAGTTATCAATTATTGACTTCACTAAGATTGAATCTTTTATCTTTAAAAGATCATTAACCTTTTGCTTCTTTGATAGTACTTTCCCAAGAGTTTCTGCAGACCACTGTCTTACAGAGTCTTCATTTTCCAATTTTTGTAATTCGTCTGTCCATAATTTTTCCATTGGATATTCGTCGTCAATATCAATCGAATATAATTGACTATCAATAAAACTCAGAAAACTATAGAGAAAAGCATTTGGAGTATTAAGTGGGTTCGCTCCTCTATCAATTATCCAGTTTTCATCACTTAGGGCGAATCCCATTTCACGAATGTGGTCAATAAAAGCTGATGGAAAAGCAGTAATTGGATAAATCCAAAATTTACCATCAATACCTTTTTTATATTTCTCCTTATGGTCAAACAATTCTTTAAGAATGTCAATACCCAAATTCCTGTTCCTACTACTTTTATCAATTTTATCAAGTAAATAGTCTAACATGATAATATCAAACCTTTCATTTTCTAAAAGACGTAATGCTTCCGATTTTGTTGATGCTTCAATAAAAGTAAAATAGGAGTTGATTTCGAATGGTTCATTAATTTCCTTTACATTATATGTTATCCATCTAACTAAGAAATCAATTTTAGTCTTTGCATTATCATCAATAACTAAAATCTTCCACTTCAACTTTTTATGAATATTTTTTTTTAAAGCATCTTCTAATTCAAAGCTAAATTTAGTTTCTTGAAAAAAAGGAAATGGGACAACATAATGTGAATGACTTTCACCGTCTTCTTGATATATGTAAGAGTTTTGGTAAATTCTTGTTACAAATTCTATAAACTCTTTAGATGATTTTTCAGAATAAACGTTAGATTGTAGATGGAAGCCTATCTCGGATAGTGTGTTTTTCAAATTCTTCTCATAATTAGTATCACTTGTATCAACCCATCTTTGCCAACTGGAACAATCCCAATATTGAAATCCGAGAGTACGAATATTTCTTTTTACATTCTCTATCTCAGTTTTATTACAAAGTAGTAGAATTGGCAAAAACTGTTCAGAGCTTCTGCCTTCTTCAAAGTAAGTTTTTTCATCAGACCCTAAAAAAGCAATAGGTCTATAAGTATCTAATATTTTCGTTAAATATTTTTTCTGATAAATTTGATTATTCTGATTAGCATTTATGATAACAATATTTGGGGTTTGTCCTTTCTTAGCTAATTCAAAACTGTATTTATGGGTATTAAATGTAAAAGAATCTAAGGATTCTTTTAATATACTTTTTTGAGGGAAAGTATACAAAACTAAGTTTTCATCCACAAAGTGATAAATTTGATAGTAAATTTTACCCATAAACTTATGAATTATCATCGGGGATTATGAAAAAATGATTCCAAATTGATGTTAAAATTAAACCTAATTTTCCTTGATTACGACAAAACTCTCCTGCTGTTGTAATTAAATCTTGTAAAATACCTTCATGTCCCCCAGAAAAAGCCTTAATAATAGAATTGTTCAAATTTAAACTTGTAGGAACATTATAAAAAGTGGTTCTTTTAGGATTATGCTTAATGAAATCACTATAATGAAAGAGGGCTAATTTGGGGAAATCAGGCTCAATGGTATTGAACAAGTTATAAATATCATTTATAATCTGAGTATCCATTAAAAAATCTATTTTTACTTGATGTTTTACTGTACAATAGTATAAATTGAATTCCTCAGATGAGAAGCGACAAATTTCAAGTGTATCAAACCCTTCTACTATTGAAATCTCAAATTCAGAATTCAATTCTAAAAAATTTTTACTAAACAGTTTGGTATTTATTTCTTGATAAAAAAAAAGTATATTTTTCATTTTATTTATCCCATTAGTGTTTTGCAGATATTATATTTTAATTGAAAGTCATCCTTAAAATCTATTGCATCAACTACTGCATTAGTTAAACTTTCAATTGGTTTAAAAATGACAAAAGGTAAATATTTAGGAGATATTTCTTTTTTATACCATTCATCGTTGCCCCTTCCTGATACAATACACAAGGACATCTCATGATATAATATTCTTTCTCTCATCAAAAATGTCTCAATAAACCAATCAATATACAAATTTGATTTATCTTTTTGTAATCGCTTTTTATACAAGTCTTCGATTAATGATAAATGTACAACATAGATGGTATGATTTGTGAAACTTTCGTCATGGACAAACTTTAGTTCATCTGATTCTGTAAACTCTTCACTATAAAACCACAGTCTAAGAGATTTTTGATATTTGAGTATGTTGTCTTTGGGTATTTTTTTTGCAATTCTATTATCCCAAATTTTCACTTGAACCAACAAAGTTTCAATAAACTCATCTATTTTATTGCTTAAAACACCAAGCATTATATCTTTTATACCATAGCTATTAATCTCAGCAAACTTTTCTATCAATACCCCATGACTTCTATAATTCAAAACTATATTTTTATAATTCTTCGGCACTTCTTGTGTACTTCCATGTGTAAATACAATATCGCCAAAATCAATGCTATCGTTTAGCTTCTTTTCTCCATCTGGGCTACTTCTGCTGCCATTCAAATCATATACATGAATGGGATTTAAAGATGGATTTTGAGAGTCAGGTAATTCAAAGATTGTTATTTTATTGTTCAAATCTTTGAGAATGCTTCTATTCCAAACTTTGTACGCACTTTCTTCATAAAGTTCTGAGTTTGGTTTTACAATACGTTTCTTTGTAATAATACTTTGCTGTGGTACGGCGGTATTGTTTATATCATTGAGTCTATTAAATTCAGCTTCAAACTCAACTTTTTCAATGATTCTATAAACATCTCTCTCTCTTAACTTTGACGTATTTTGACCAAGTTTATCAATATGTAATTTAACAGAATCAGCAATAACGAATGTAAATCTCGAATGGTTATCAAATGAATCCATGAATTTATCGGATAATGAATTATCAATATTAGGTTGCAAATGTTTAATCGTCTCACCTCGCCAGATATTAAAAAATTTGAATAAATACCCTTTATTAGACATTCCATCTTCGGCATATTTATAGCTTTTCCTTTTGTTTTCTATCGAGAAGATATATTCGTTAAGCATATCTTTTCGAGATTCTATACTATAATTTCTATTGTATGTTTTGCCTTCTTCAACGTCATCATCTGTTAACATTCTTGGATGAGTCCATGGATAAACATACCAGTCTCTTGCGTTATTTATAGTTTCGACACTTGAAAATTTATTATTAAAGAGCATAGCAGAACAAATCTTATCCTGAGAAGTACCTCCAAGCATAGGTGCTCCTGTATCAGAATCTGTTATACCTTTAAATAGTTTTTCTTTGATTGTACCAAAAGGTGAAGACATTTTGTCCTCAAATTCTAAGGGCTTTATTTTATGTCCAATTGCAATTCCTGTTCGGTAGAGCCTATGTTTTCCAATATAATTACAATTCAATCCATCGTTACATGGCAATTCTTCAACAACTTCTTCAAATTTTATATTGAACACATCAAACTTTTGAAATGTAATAATGAGAGTTAATCCATTTCTTCTTATATTATCGAAATCATGCTTAAAATGCTTTACATTACGAATGGTATTTTCGATAATAGTTAAAAAAGCATGAATACCAATAATAGAATTGGGCATATAAACAATCTCCTTTGAAAGTGTACGCCTCAGTTTTTCAAAATCTTTACCAAATCTTAAAAAACCATATCCTGAATATTTTATATTATCATCAACTAAAAAATCATTTGAGCATGAATCGTAGCTATTTTCCTCATTAATTATTTCTGTATTTATTTGGACAAAATCATATATTTCAAGTCCAGATTTATCATTTAATTCAAATTGTTTATCTAACCCTATTTTAATATTTAGCTTATATATTTCTTCTGTGGCGGCAATTGTACCAGCATAGAGCGAATTCTCAGCAAATTCTTTGAAAAGTAAGTTGAAAATAGAAAGGTGTTGCCCTCCGAAGTGTAAATCTCGTGTAACGCCACTCCAAAAAGCAGCTTTACCTTTAATAAATCGGATAAAATGCCACAAAACATTATCTATTGGAACTGGAAGTGTATAGTCCTTCCTTCCTCCCGTAACAAGATTGGTTTTACTGTCTAATGCATTCACTTCTGCAGTGAGTAGCTTTTCAATATTGATTCCTTCAAGCCGTATTAAGTCAGTAAATGTAAGGTATTGATTTGTATTGGTATGGTCATCTAACCCTAATTTCTTGTAGTATTCTTCTGAAATTTTTGAAATAGATTTTAAAACATGTCTATCAACGGTAGCATTCGGAAATGTTATATCTTGTGGATTGTCATTAACGTAGATAGGTTTTTCGAGTTGTAAAGTACGCTTTTTAAACCATGCCTCTAAGGCTACTAAACTATGAGCTGAGATGTTATGTGCATATGAATCGACTAAAATCGAGATAATTGCGGTACGAAGTTGATAGTGCTTAATTTTTTCTATCTGTCTAACGCCTACTCGATAAGTATATGACAGTAAAAGTGTTTTTATTAAATGATCTAAATGAATAGTAAGATTTCTCCATTTTTCAACTTCTATTTCCTTTTTTACAGTTACGAAAAGAGAACAAGCACCTATTCCACTCAATCCTGATTCATCAGAATTAGAAGCTCCGACAATTGGAAGTGAAAGGAAATACGACTTTACTTTTTCATTTGAATCGCATAATTGATGCCATAACTGATGCCAAACTAAATGTGTGTTTTCTATTGAAGGTTCAAATTTTTCAGGTATTCCTTCTTTTAATTGTACTGTTATTTTTGATTTTATTTTGTCATATTCCCTATTGAAATCATTATTAGAAATTGAAAATGAATGATTATCAACATATATATGATTTTTAACTTCTTTTAGCTTGATTAGCTCTTTTTTGCCTTCTTCTTGCTTCGTAATAATCGCTAAAAACTCTCCAAATAATACACTAAGTTCATCAATTTCTCTCCCACTCTGTTTTGGATAAATTCTTATTTCATCTTTATCAAAAGAATAAGAGGTTTGTTGATGAAGTTCTGTTAACTGTGGAATGATACTTTGTGGATTGTTAAAAAAATCAGGGTGGTAATAAATAGGATATATTCTTTCAGTATCAAAATTGAAGGCAAATACATATTCTAAAAACTCTCTATTTAATTTAATTTTTGTCTTTTCGTTTTCCCAAGTACATACGAATACAGTAAACTGTTCATCTTCTATTGTGGATACTTTTGTTGAATATTCAAAAAAAATATTATCTAAATTATCTTCGCCCAAAATTTCAATAATTGATTGTAGAATGTTTTTTAGCCCAGAAATCTCAAAAAAATGTTCGGAAGTAATATTTGGTGACCTCCCAAACTTTTCAGCTTCAAAGAGATTAACTCTATTAAAACTATTTGATAGTTCTTCTTTATCGAAAAACAATGTTTCATTAAAGATATTTTTGATAGACATAATTAGATATCTCCTCCATTTAAAATCAAATCTTCATATTCACTACTTCCAGGCATAACACAAACAAGAAACGACACATTTTTATCTGTATCATTTATAAAGTGATGAGGTATCCCTGCATTGACAGAGAATGCTTCTCCCTGTTCTAAACAAATAACACCTTCACCAACTCTAAGTTTTATTGTGCCATCTGTCACCTTAAAAGTTTCTGTTAAATTAGAATGTATATGTTTTTTGTTTTCGAAATTAGGTTGTACACTTACCTTTAAAAGTGTTAAGAGTCCATTTGTTTCGATTTGGCTCTGCACCATTTCGATTTTTATACCTTTATCATTAAATGTTTTCATTTTGCTATCTTGTTTATTTCATTATTTAGATAATATTTTACTTATCTGGTGTGAGTTTTCCATTTTTATAAATGCAAATTTCAAGGTTTAATTTCAAATCTCCTGTGGAATCAAATGCAATTGGACCTGTAATCCCATCTAATTTTACACTTTTCAACTCATTTTCGATGCTACCTTTTTTACTAATTTTATTTAAAATAAGTGTCATGTCATAGGCATACGCATCTGTATATTTTGGTTCAATATTAAATTTAGTTTTGAATTTCTTTCGCCATTCAACAAATTTTGGTTCTTCACTCCTAGAATTAAAGATTGGAGCAGTGCATCTTAATCCTTCAACAAGTTTTGAATCTAACAGAGGTGCAGCATCTAACAAATCCGTTGAACAAAACGTATTATTGTCTTTAATACCATTAATTGTTTTTAGTTCTTTAATCAGTTGTACAAGATGAATATCATATCCATTTAACAATAATACATCCGCTTTAAATGAATTAATTTTCTGAGCTAAATCCTTAAAGTTATTTTTTTCATAACCATATCCTTCAATAAATATATTTTTTACTCCCATCTGATTTATTGCGGGTTTTATTATTTTATCAAATTGTGTTCTAGAACCAGGTTCATCTACAAAAACCATAGCAACTCTTTGTGGAGAACGAGATTTTACAAAATCAATATAATATTGAGCTTCTCCCTTAAAGTTAGTCCAAATTCTAAACGTATTTTTATTTTCTTCGCAAATAAACGGCTCAAATGTCCAAACAAAATGAGGAATATTCGATTGACTTACTTGTTTTATTATTGAAGCAGTTTGAACATCTAAACCAGAAACATATATATCGGGCTTCCCAATTAATTGTGACCTTAAAATTGAATTTGCTTTTGAGGAATTGCCTGCATTATCTTGGAAGTCAAAAACAATCTTTGAATCTATTTTTGAATCTTTCAATTTTAGATCGTCCAGAGCTAATTTAATACCCCTACGAACAGGCTCTCCATAAGAAGCTAAATCACCTGACAGAGGAAGATTTAATGCTATTTTCAAAGTCGAATCTGTTTCTGATGTTTTATCTTTTTTACTATACCAATACCCAAAGCCAATTAAAGAAATAGCTATTAATCCTATCCATAAAAAGTTATTATTTTTCATCTTTACTATTTTATCTATCCCGAAAGGGTGTATTTATGATATATCATACCATTATGGTTATGACATGAGTTTAAATTATATTTCCGTCTGTAAGTATTACTTGTTTACTTGTCGTATTCAATGCCAGGTTTTGGTTTTGTTCTATCAATAAAACACTTAGGTCGGCTTGTCTTACATATTCAAGTATAAGTTTGCTTGTAGCTTGGGTAACACCAGCACTTGGCTCATCAGCTATCAAAAGTTTCATATTTGGGTTTCCAGCAAATACCATTGCTAAAGCCAACTGGTGTCTTTCTCCACCACTTAAATAAGTAGCTTCTAAGGCTAATCGGCGTGGATTTTCAAAAAAAACAAATTCATTTTGTATCTTTTCAATTTGCTCCTTAGCAATTGTATTTTCTAAGTTTGAGGTTGCTACTTTTAAGTTTTCAAGAGCATTCAAATGACCGAAAACTCGTCCGCCTTGCATAAAATATCCAATCCCCATTCTTTGCAATTGTTGAGGTGTTTTATTTATAATACTTTCTCCATCTAAACTAATGTCTCCTTTTATATGTGGTAATAAGCCCATAATTGCTTTTGCAATAGTAGATTTACCAGAACCATTTTGTCCAAAAATCGCTATTTTTTCATTAGATTCCAAACGCAAATTTAAGCCTCTTAGTATAGGTTGTTCTTTAAAATAGCCAGCATATAAATCCGTTAATTGGAGCATGATTTAATTTAAATTTATTTTGTCATGGAATTTGTAATAACTTCAGCGTAAGTCCCTTGTAAAGAAATTTCCCCATTCTCTAAATAATAGCAATAATCAGAAATATCTTTGACAAAATCAAGGTTATGCTCAATTAATAGCACAGTTTTACCTGTTTCTCTTAAATAATGAATAATCTTTTTTAGTAATTCGGCTATGTCTGGGTTTACACCTGCACACGGTTCATCCAAAAGTATCAATTCTAAATGATTGTTCATAAAAAGTCGAGCCAAAGCCAGCAACCTTTGTTGCCCATAAGACAAAGAACCCGCTAAATGTTCCCTCTTTTCCCATAGTGGGTTAGCTTGCCCCAACAAGGAATTAAATATTTTTTCAGCTTCTAAAACTCTATTCCCCTCAATTTGTGCATTTTTTTTCGAGGAAAACATACTTACAAAAGGAAATTCGCCAAAAGTATTTTCATCAGCCAAAAGCATATTTTCAAGTACGGTCATATTTTTAAAAATATGTGTTCCTTGAAACATCCTCCCTACACCTGCTTTAGCTGTTTTATAAGCTGGAATTTTGGTCAAATCTAAATAGCCCTTAGATGAGTTAAACAATATTTTACCTTCATTAGTAGGCAAATATCCACAAATTATATTAAAAAGTGTACTTTTTCCCGAACCGTTGCCTCCGAGTAAAGCAGTAACTTTACCTTTTTGTATTTTAATGTTTACATCGTTCAAAACATAAAAATATTCATTATCCGTTTTTCCAAGTAGGTTAATGATTTTTTTACTATAAGTTTTTCGTACATTTTGTATTTCAAGTATGTATTCCATCGGCTTAACTTATTCAAATTTAAACGCCCCTGCTATGCCCTGTGGACGATACCGAGCAACTAATATCAATGCTAACCCATAGATTATTTGTTTCATGGGTGCTGCAATGCTGTCAGGAAGTCCTACAAATCGTAACAATTCAGGTAAAATAATTACGAAAATAGCTCCAACAATTGGTCCTTTCAGGTTTCCAGTTCCGCCAATCAATACTGCTGCCAATATAAAAATAGATTCATCCAAACTAAAACTTGTAGGGTCAATGTAAGAAATATAAGAAGCAAATAAAAAGCCTGCAAAGCCTAAAAACATACTGGACACAACAAAAGCCCAAATTTTGAAAGCAACAGGGTTTCTACCCAAACTCGAAAGAGCAATTTCATCTTCTCTTAATGCCATCAAGACCCTTCCAAATGGTGATTTTAACAAATGATAGAAAACATATAGACACAGAGCCATCAAAAGGCTACTTAAAATCAAAAATCCACCCGTACCACTTATTTCAAAACCAAAGATTGTTGGTGAAGGAATGCCCGAAATACCATAAGGTCCTTTTGTAACACCTATCCAATTATAAAGTATTGTATATATGATGAGTTGGAAGCCAAGGGTACCTAATATAAAATAGTCACCTTTGAGACGGAGAGTTGGAATAGCGATTATGATACTCAAAATGATGTTGGCTACCATTACAAGAAGTAAAGTAGGCAATAATGAAAAATGAAAATACATCAATGATAGGGTGGTTACGTATGCACCCACTGCATAGAATGCTGCCTGTCCCATAGATACCAAATTTGTCATACCTACCATCAGATTAGTAGTAGTACACAAAATGATATAAATATTTATCATTATGATAATATGTAGTAAATAGTCCATAGTTAAACTTCTCTACTTTTTTCTCCTAAAATTCCTTGTGGTCTAAAAATTAAAAATAATAATAAAATACCAAAAGTAATAGCATTTTCCCAACGAGATTCAAAATAATAAATTGCGATGGCTTGTAAGACACCCAGAATAATTCCACCAATTAGAGGTGCTTCAAAACGACCTATTCCACCTATTATTAGAGCAACCATCGCATTGAGCAAAATAGGCATTCCAATATAAGGATCCATACCAACATCATAAGAGTTTAAACAACTTGCAATAGCAACTAAAGCCCCAGAAAGCCCAAAAAGTACGTATCTGACACGAAAAATATCTATACCAAAGATACGACTTAGTTCAGAATCATCTCTGATAGCACGTGTTTGTAAACCTAATTTAGAATATTTCAACAAGGCAAATAATATTATGATTGCAAAAAGGCTAAAAACTGCTTGATAGATTTGATTATTTGTAATGAGAATTTCTCCAAGTTGAACTGATGAAGAAATATTATTATTTATGACCTTTGTATCGTTACCATAAATTAAAGCCACACAGTTGATTAAAATAATAAACGTACCGATAGAGCTTATTAAAATTAAGTTATTCGAGGTTTTCTTAACTTCTAAAGGTTTGTAGATGAAAATTTCTATTAGTATGCTAAAAAGAGTATTGAATAAAATGGCTAAAAAAACAGAAAGGTAGATAGGCAATCCAAACTGATTTGAAAAAGTATAAAATAAATAGCTGGCAATAACATATAAAGCCGCAAATGCAATGTGAAAAATACGAGTGGTATTATATACTAACGCAAATGCCAAGGATGTTAAGGCATAAATTAAACCTGTGACTAATCCGTTAATGATGAACTGTATAAACATTTTTCTGAGAGTTTAGTAAATTTATTTAAAAGCCCTCACTAAAACAAACTGAATTACATACTATTTGACGCAAGTTTAAAATAGACCACGGATGAAACGGATTAGACTGATTTTCACGGATTTTATCAGCGTATATCCGCCTAATCCGTTTCATCCATGGGCCAAATACCAAATTTGATAGAGAAAACTAATTTTGCGTCAAATAGTATATAGTATATAGTTCCGAAAACAATATAAATACTTTAGCAACAAATATTTGAATTTCAATTCGAATTATTACAGTGGTGGTTACAACTAAAGAAAAGTGCGAGTTTCACCACGACTTCCGTATAATTTTTCGAGTCGGATAAAATCACGTTTGAGCGATTCTCAGCGGCTTAATTTTATTTTCGACAGTCTATCCAAGTCAAAAAGTAATTCTTCTTCCTTTTTTCCAAAGTCAAAAGACCCTTTCAGGTTGATATGCGACCATGTGTGAGTATTAGTTTGTAAAATAAGTTTTAGATTCTCTTTTTGCTCCGATACTGTGGCACAACCATCTAAAATTTGTAACATCAACAAGTGATTATAATAGTTTATAATATTCATTATCAGCCGTTTACACCCTTCTGCTGTGAGTTGTTCTCTTTGGGTGAGCCAACGATAATCTTCACTACCAATCACCGCTCGGGCAAAAGCGTTGCCATGCTCTCCATTGGCTAATACTTCTTCCACCGAAGCCCTAATTTCGGGGTCGTCAATATACCTGAGAATATAAATAGTTCTTAAACTTAAAAGCCTGCCTAAATCAGATAGAGCCTTGTATAATGGATTCTGTCGGTCATAGGAATTAAGTCTTCTAAACAAGTCTGAAACCTTGGTATGTCCCAATTTGATACTGCAAACTACCCTCAAAATATCGTCCCAATGTTCAATAATATTGTCAATATTGACCTTTTCATTAGGTACAATTTTATATCCCTTTTCTTTGTAAGTAGCAACGGCATCAATGGAAAACAACTCTTTATGTTTAAGATTGGCAATCCGAGGTCTAAGGTCAATTCCAATGAAATAAGTAATGGCAAAACAAGGTAACGAATGCCCGTGGTCATCGGTTGAGTGGGCATCGGGCATGAATAATTCATTATGAGTCAATCCATTCAAAAGATAGGCTGATTCGGGTTCATCGGCTGAAAACACCGTTGAAAATGTTAATTGCCCAGCTTCGTCAAGATGCGAATAAATCACCACTCCTTTGCCATTGCCAAAATATTTGTAAGACTCTGCAGCTCTCAAACAAGGACCAGAAACATTAACTTTCATCCCATCACTACTGGTATGAACAAAACCAGAAACACGTCTAAAAAGGTCTTCCAAAGGTAATTGATTGATTGATTAAGCCTACGATATAATCATTGACTTCCAGTAAAGTATCAGCATCAAAATAGTGCGTTGCTACGGTATCTAAGGCATTTTTATCAATATTCTCTGAGATATTTCCCATTGGAAGAATCCCAATATTTTCACCATATCCAATCAAGGCAGCATAAAACAATCGCTCGGGCGGTCTTTTAGGATTCATCAAAGGACTATGATGTTGAAAAAAGGATAGATAATTACTGAGTTGATGGACTTGAGAAAGTACCTTCAAAATAGGGATAGAACGCTCTGGGGGATAAAGTAATTTAGTCAATCGTTGTTTCTCTTCTTTGCCAAAATCATCCTCTTGTGGCTTATGTGTTTTCCATTTTCCATGACTATCAATACTGATAAAAAGGTTAATCGGTATATTGTTATTGACTCTTTCAAATTGACGATTTAAGGTCTGATTAATGTCCATTAATGTTTTCCCAGCTTCTTTAAAATGTGCAATTCCTGCCTTTTGTAAATAGTCCTCACGATGTTTCTCCCATTGAGCCATCGGAATTAAAAAGTGCGTATAGGCTTGATAGTTATACGAATTTTCTATGTGCAGTTCCCCCGATTTTAAGTGTTCTTGAATTTGTTTGAAGAGCAACATTTTATAAAGGGAAACTTTTAGTTTTCCTTGGTCAGAATAAATTCTTTGCTGTTCATCCATACTCAGAAAATCAATCGGTAAATCCTTTTTCTGGATAATATTAGCCTTGTTTTCTTGAAAATAAGTAATGGATTTAAGTAAGGGATGATTCATGTTTTGCATAGAAAACTGTAAATACTCCAACATTCCTGATAGTTTTAATTGCAAACGAAACGATACTTTTTCTAATTCTTTGTAATAATCATCGTTGTTTTGAGTGGAAGAATTTAACTCTTGTAACTCCTTAATTCGCTCAATATCAAGCGATAGCGTATTTTTGTCAATCTTTTTCTGTCGATAAAGTTCTTGGATTTGTACAATTTTTACTTCTGCCGTCAATAAGATTTCATTGGAAATTCTTTCAATTTCAGTGAGCATTTCAGCATAAGAAATTCCACGAGTAGAAACCGTTGCGGTCAATTTTGTTCTAACGGGTTTAGTATTCCAATAATGACCTTGTTGGCGGTTCTCACTACTATTCAACGCCATCTTAACGGCTTTTTGGAAGGTTAAAACTAAGGCATCTCCCAGGCTAAAATATTGATGAATAATGAACGCAATAAGCCATAAATTACGCTGAGAAAGATTATTTTTGAGTTGAGCGGTTTGGGTATCAATGACGTATTCAGCGTAGTATCGAATAGTCGTATGGGATAGGTTAAGCCGCTTAATGACAGGTAGGAGCTGTTCATACATCGCTTTAATTTGGATAAACATTTCAACCCTTTTCAGAATTTCTTGGTTCTCCATCGACTCAGGTATCTTTTTGAACAAAGTTAAATCGTATTTTACCACTCCAGACCCTACTTTGGTCAAGGGAGATTTTTGGAATAAATTATCCAACAATAAAATATCTTGCGGAGTCAAATGTCGTTTTAGAATATCATTAAGCTCTTTTTCAACGGTTTCAAGAGCTTCTTTAATGAGGCTTTTAAGTTGATAATATGCAGGTATTTCTATACGCTTCTCCCATAAGCAAGCCACTAAATTATCAAACATCAGATTCGGCTTTGTTTGATTTCTTGCCATTCTGGTTGCTTCTTCCAGTAAATTTTTATGAATACTCCCATCACCAGAATACGCCTTGAAGCCAAATCCCAGCAAGATAATTTCTCGATGCCGATAACAAGAAGTTAGCTTATATTCATCAATATCAACTTCGTTAGGGTCGCCAGAGAATTTTTGAACAATAAAATCAATATCTTTTTGTGGATAGGTTTTGGGGTGAAAAAACCTACCCATCAAACGGAAATAACCCAATTGCAATATGAAGCCCGTTTTATTGGTTGAACTTGATATTTGGTCAATCGCCAATTTTGCCCAATGCGGTATCACCAATAAAGAAGACCTTTCGGTTTCGCTGAGTTGGGGTGGTTCTTCAAAACGCTTACGGGCTTGTTGCGAGATGAATTCTTTATTTGCCATAGTATTTCTGTTTAGAATAATATAAATCGTTAAGATTAACCTCCTTTGGAATTGACTAAAAATAGATATTGATTAATTACTACATTTTTAGCCGATTATTGTATAAATTTAATGTAATATTGGGTATTATTTAACATTAAAGATTTTAACCATGATTTACGCATATTTACGAGTCTCTACCGATAAACAGACTGTTGAAAACCAACGCTATGAAATTCTCAAATATGCTGATACTAAAAAACTTTCCATTGACCAATGGATTGAAGAAACGGCATCAGGGGTTAAGTCTGTCAAAAACCGAAAAGTGGGAGAATTAGTATCACGTTTGGAGAAAGGAGATATTTTTTTAGTGAGTGAGCTTTCACGTTTAGGAAGAAATCTGATGGAAGTGATGGCGATCCTTCACGACTGTATGGAAAAAGACGTGAAGGTTTTTGCCATTAAAGAAGGCTATGAGTTAGGTAATAATATCAACTCAAAAGTGTTAGCTTTTGCCTTTTCACTATCGGCTGAAATTGAAAGAAATTTAATCTCTCAACGAACTAAGGAAGCCTTAGCCAGAAAGAAAAGTGAGGGTATGAGATTGGGTCGTCCGAAAGGTTCTCAAAATAAAGAAGTGAAACTAACAGGCAAAGAAGAAGATATTAAAAAGTTGTTGGACAAAAAGGTGGCGGTGGCTGCAATTGCAAGAATATTAGATGTGAATCGTTTAACCGTGAGAAGTTTTATCAAAACTCGAAAAATTGGGTAGAAAAACAAAACCATTTAACTTGAAAGCTCTGAGAATCATTTAAACGTGATTTTGTCCGAATCAAAAAATTCTGCGGAAGTCGTGGTGAAACTCGCACTTTTCTTTAGTTGAAACCAGTGGTCAATAAATCCTATCGAAAATTACTTTTGTGGACACAGTTCAAGATAAGTAATCTGTCATAATAAAAGTATATTTTTCATATCTTCGTCTATGCGTTATATCAAGCTCAATGAAGAAGAAATACAGCAACTCGTATCCATGGAGTTAGCCACGATTAGTCAACC
>NZ_JAYGIN010000031.1:0-68215 GCF_034931005.1 Arcicella sp. LKC2W | reverse complement strand
CCTGAGTATCTCTTCTTTGAAATCAGGCTCATAATGTGCGTGGGATTTCTTGGCTTTTTTTACGTCCATTTTCTGCATTTTTTATGCAAAAAAGTGTGCCGTTTTTTTGAACCACCTCACTTCAACACTTTCAGGTGTTATTGCCCTTGTCCACTGACTACCACTTTCTAAGAAATAACTTTGTTCAAGTGTATTTAAAAACTGACTTTGAATTGTTTCTATTGATACTTCATTTGAAAAAATAACATGAAGATTAATTCTCTTTAATTGACCAAAATCAATACCAGCAAATTTTTCAATTCTAAATTCAACTACTGGAAGTAAGGTTAAATTTTTGAGTTTACCATTTTGGTCTTGCTCTGATTTTAATTTTTTGTAACCCTCTAAAAATAAGTAATCATTGATACCCAAAACTTTAAATTCTGGTGATAAGTTTTCAAGTTCTAAAATGTATTTATCCCAAGTCGGTGTGTCATTAGTTCCATATTTTTGATAAATGGACATTGGTGTATGAATATGTAAATCCCACTTACTCCATTCCGAACCTTTCATATTTTGTTGTTTTTATAGTTTTACTTTGTCCAAGTAGTTTTGGAGTTGCGTTCTTAGCATAGCACCCAACGTACACATATTGGCGAGGGTACGGGCTTTGGAATGCTGCTGTTCAGTTACTTACAAATGTTAAATAGCATTCCAAAAGTTCAATTACTTCCATCTGCCGTACTCTTGCCAATATGATGTTGGGTGCCGTTTTTATTCTCGTGTTCAATTATCGTTTCATAATGTTCAACTGTCGGAAACGGATCGTAATAATCATGGAGAAGTTTTTTCCACTCTAAATATTGAGTTGATTGTCTGAACCCAATTGTGTGGTCTTCTAAATTTTCCCAGTCCACAAGTAAAATATATTTATTGTTCTGCTCTAAACATTTTCGTAATGAGTGTTTCACATATCCTTTTATGGAGCTAATAAATTGTCCAGCCGTTACAAAGTCGTTTTCAAATTGTTTTTCTTGTCCGCTTCTTACGTTTAAAATTGCTACCTCTAAAATCATATTTCTTTAATTATTGATTAGCTTAGTTTTGTCGTCAAATGTATAATTCAATTCCTGATGTTCAACTAATTTTGTCCGCCAACATTACTTTTATAATATGTCAGTTGAAATTCTTAATCGTTTTCAGCCCTCAGTTAATTTGGTTTTACATTATAGGTTGTCATTGCATTTTTTATCTGACTTTCCTCAGTGGTATCTGAGTACAAAAAATAACTGGGTGCTTTGATTGTGTCCACTTTCGTAACTGTAATTTCAATAACTGACTTAATTGGAAATTTGTCCGAAAATAAATCTGTCAGCGGTTTTACTTTTAAGCTAAATTCAACATCTTCCTTGTCAATTATTGTCGCAGTTCCTTGTAATTTGTAACCCTTTTGTACGAAAATGTCTATAAAACTTACGCAAACATTTGGATTTTTTGCAATGTTTTCTATGCTTTTTGGCGAAGCAAGATTTGCAATTAGTAATGTTGAATTGTCGCCATAAGTAAACATTTCTTTGGGTGATACATTTGGAAAAAATGCGTTGTCGCAAGTTGCCAACCAACAAAGAACGCTTTTGTCAATATATTTTTTTACGTTGTCGTCAATCATAAATTTTACTAATTTACATAAGTGTCAAGCCTCGTATAATTGTTGTCCGCCCATATTTTTGTCTGTCTGAGTGGTCTTCTAAAATGGCACTCAACTCTGATATATACGCAACTGCGTATTTTCTAAGCAATATTGATTTTTTTATTGCAAAATGCTAATTTCTAAACAAAAAAACTAAAAACTGATTGATTTAACGGTTTTTTGTTAGAAAATTAAACAATCAACAATACAAAATACGCATTGCACTTTTTTGTATTGTTCTGTTTTTTTAACAATTCAACAATACAAAATACGCATTGCGTTTTTTTGTATTGTTTGGGGAATAAAATTGTTACTACATCGTGTCTAATGGACTTTTAATGTTTTTCACTTCCTTTTTACTAACGTGTACATAACGTAAAGTGGTCTTAATATCGCTATGCCCTAATAATTTTTGAATAAACATTACATCTGTTCCACTTTCCATCAAATGTGTTGCATAGCTGTGTCTTAAACCATGAATCCCTACTGTTTTATTGATTTTCGCTTTTTGGAGGGCATCTGAAAAAACTTGTTGGGCACTTCTTACACTATATTGTCCGCCAAATTGCCCCTCAAATAGATAAACTTTGGGTCTAAATTCTTTAAAATATTCTCTCATTTGCAACAAAACACTTTCTGGAAGATTTACATAACGGTCTTTTTTACCTTTTGCTCTTTCTATAAAAACCTGCATCCGTTCACTGTCAATATCTTCTATCTTTATTGCCACAATTTCACTCGCAAGAATATTTTTCAGAATGTGCAATAACTGTGCAAACTCATTCTTATATGTTGTGATGGTACTCGGGCTGTATGCCTTCAATTGGAGTGTTTCAACAAACTTTTGTAAGGCAGGTTGATTGCCAATCAGTGTTACTTTGTTGAGTCCTCTCATAGGGTAAAAGTATCTTCAGATTTATCAAACGGTCAAACATAAAATCTCTCAAAAGCGAATGAACCTTGATGTACATACGTTAACCCATTCATTTTTATAGAAAGCTTGAATTAATAAGTTGGGGATTTTGGAATCTGCTTAATGATAAATCCAATATTAGCATCGACAGAGTCAGAACTAATGATTAAAATATATCAATGCAATACCACCAAATCTCCAGTTCAATTAAACCTTTCATTTTTACGGAACGTATTAAATACAGTGTTTAATAAGTTTCTTCAACTTCCCGAAAGTTCTTTCTACTTTCGGGAAGTTCTACAAGATTTTGGAATAAAAATTATCCAGATAACTTATTAAACAGTGTATTAAATAAGAGTTGTTAAAACATAAATAATGGCAAAATCAGAATCTGTAGCAGCAGAAGAACGATGATGTTTTCTAAACCATGCCCTCAACGGAACTTACAATTAGAATACCGAAAGAATACCAATTAGTCCACTTGATAATCAATAGGAAACTGATTCAGCAATGAGGTTAAGCAGTAGAGAAATGGAGCAACCCAGTAAGCATCCTTAATGGCTACTTCGATATAAAATCTGAACGATGCGACTCTTTACAATTATAATCGTAAAAAGTGCTTGTATTGGCTTAATCAAAGCCGATATATAATCAAAATGAATTATCCTATTTTTCCACTTTGGATTTAAGCTCTCCCAGATATTCGTATCAACCTATACAAAGACTTACTGGGTCTTTGTATAGGTTGATATTTAAAGGATTTATCCGTTTGTTGTTTTAAAAGTGTGTTGTGAACAGCTACAGTTGTTAGCGGTGCAGGCATTCATCCACAGTCTTTTGTACTTAGTAATACATTTCCTATCGATTAAAAATAAATCGGAGAGCATCTAAATAAGCTACAATAGGTACTGTCATGTGCATTTCATTTGGGTAGTACTTATAGTTGTAATCCAGTCCAACTATCTTTTTTTTAGCAATTATTGAATTAAATTTCAGTAACCCTTTATGAAAAAAAGAATTACTGCCACCTTCATTTCCATTACAATAAAAAAGCTTTTTGTTTAATGTTGAACCACTTATTATTTTATTTTCGGTCAATTTTAAAAGATACTCATTGTCCCACCAAAAGGAAGGGCTTATGGCAATATACGCATCAAACATAGCTGGATGAGTCAACATACAATTAATGGATGAAATTCCACCAAAGGAATGTCCTGCAAAAATTTTGTATGGCTTTGTTTTGTAATTATCTTCGATAATGGGCATCAATTCTGTTTTAATGAATTCAAAGAAATTTTCGTTTCCCCCACTTGATTTATACTGACCCGTTGTGTCAGGTTTGCCCTCGTAATTACTTATGCTCTGCGTTGGTGTTAGGTCTCTTACCCGTTCTGTATTCGGGATGCCGACAACAATTATCTTTGGTATTGCAGAAATATCTGGTCGGCTAAGATAATCAACATACTGAGCAAGAAGTTCAAAATGATTATCACCATCCATTACGTATAATACGGGGAATCGTTTGTTTAAATCCGCTGAATCTAATTTAGGACAATGCACATAAATCTTACGAGTTTCTTTTAAGATTTTGGAGTGTATTGTTACAATCTCACTTAATGGATATTTATAGGTTTCTGTATTTTGGGACTGTGCTGGTAAAGCAGCAGATAAAAATAGAATTATAAGCCATCGAAAAGAATACATGAGTTTGTTGTGTGCGTAAAGCAAGTTGCTCAATTTCCCTTCTTTTGATTGTCCAAATAAAGATGTTGATAAAACTGTAAAAACGATTGATAAAATTTTCTTTTGCATAGTTATGATGTTATTGATTTTTGAGGAATCTAAATTTATGGTACCCAACATTTAACGTATAAGGAAAGGTTATTATTTTCGCAAGCAGCAAACACATCTTGTAAAATCTATTGCTGATTTTATACCAGCTAATTACGTCGCATTTTATTCTTTTTAAGTTTGTGATAATTATCAAAATATTTTAGGCAAAAAATGTACTTTATTTTAAATTTTAGATAAAATATTGCATATTTGTAAAAAAGATATTCAGATGATAACGCCAGAAAAAGTCTTAAAATTCCTAAAACATAAGCCTGCCTTAAACTTGACGCAAATTGAGAAAGAAGCAGGTTTACCTTCTCGAACGCTACATAAAGTGGTGAGTGGTACACTTCGTCTTAACGAAAAACATTGTCAATTTTTAGAGCCAGTTTTAAGAGAATATGGTTATGCTGATGAGTTGTTTTCAAAGGCAAAAATCATTTCAATCGTTAATCACAAAGGAGGTGTCGGTAAAACTACGACTACGATTAATTTAGGAAAAGCACTTGCTCTTTCGGGATTCAAGGTTTTATTAGTTGATTTTGATTCGCAAGGAAACACTTCTCAGTGTTGTGGTGTGCATGAAACGGAGTTTCAAGTAATTGACGCATTGCTAAGTAAAGATGATTTACCAATCATTCCATTGGCAGAAAACTTATCATTGTCTCCTTCTAACATAAAAATGGCGTATCGAGAGTTGGAGTTAATTAACTCAATTGGTAACGAAAAGCGTCTTAAAAATAGGCTACAAAAGGTAAGTAGTGAGTTTGATTTTATCCTGATTGATTGTCCTCCTGCGTTGAATATATTCACAACTAACGCATTGGTGGCTTCTGATTTATGTATCATTCCACTTCAGCCTGAAGCATCTGCTTTATATGGTGTAGATAGCCTTTTTAATCGTATTTATGAAGTTCGGGAGGAGTCAAATCCTACCCTTATTGTAAAAGGCATTTTGTTTACTATGGTAACTGAAAATACGCTTGTTCACAGACAAATGATGGATTTTGTAAAAACCGAATATAAACATATTCCAATATTCAATATTTTCATTGAACGAGCAACAATCATCCAGCAGTCTCAGGTGGCACAACAGGATATTTTCTCATATTCTCCTAAGTCTCCAGTTGCCCAACAGTATGCGGAATTAGCAAAGGAATTTTTCATTATTTAAATACCGAATCTAATGGCTAAAAATTTTATGTCTGCAATGGTTAATACAAAGGCATCTACTCCAACGGCAATGTATTCTCAGGCAGAAAAAGTAAAAAAAGATTTAATTATCTTAGAAGAAATTAAAAGGTTTATTCCGCCTCTTTTACCAGACGAAAAAAAGCAACTTGAACAAAATATTTTGGAGTTTGGATGTAAGGATGCATTAACTGTTTGGGAAACAACACAAGCTATTGCTCAACCTAATTTAGGACTTTCAGATGAGCCTTGTTTTGTGTTGATTGACGGACATAACCGTTATGAAATTTGCCAGAAATTCAACATAGATTTTAAAATTGTTATCGTCGAATTTCCGAATTTTGAGAAGGTATTTGACTATATGATTGACCATCAATTAGGTAGAAGAAACCTATCTATTGAGCAAATTTCATATTTACGTGGATTAAAGTATAACTCACTAAAAAACAGTCAAATACAAAGAGGAGAAGGGGGTAAATTTACATCAAATCCACCGAGTGGACAAAATGTCCAGACGGTGAATGATACTGAGTTATCAACCGAATTTGATAACGATATTCTACCGAGTGGACAAAATGTCCAGACGGTGAAAAAAGTGAGTCTTTCGGAGCAATTAGCGGAGCAGTTTAATGTCAATGAAAAGACTATTCGTCGAGATGCTGACTTTGCCAAAGGTTTAGACCGATTGCCCACTGAATTGAAAAATGATGTATTACAAGGGAAATCTTCAGTCAATAAAAGTACAATTATTGAAATAGGTAAATTAAAAGAATCCGATACTCTTTCTACCCAAATTGATAGTCTTTTAACTTTACCGACTTCCATCCTTGAAACTGCTAAACCTGTAGTTCAAGCTAACAAGAATCAGGAGAGACTTATTCAAATGGTAAAATCAATAAACAGAGCAGAAGATTGTGATAAACTGATTAATGAAATTTTGAAGTATAAGAAAAAATTACAAAGTATTGAATAAATGTAAAAGGAGTGTACCAACTTGAAAATTGGTGACACTCCTTTTTTGTAAAAATGCTTTATGTGGAACTAATTTTGACTTATTGTTTGGGAGTAACTTTTGAATTAATCAGCCCTAAGCAAGCGAGCATCCATTTCGTTTTATTTCTGATTTGTGGATGTATGCCTGAAATAATTTCGAGATGTAAATTGATAAACATATTTAATAATTCTTGCGTATCAATGATATGTTGTTGCTGAGCTTTTGAAAAAGTATATTCAGAGCGAATAATATGCTCAATCTGAGCAAATACGGCTTCTGGATTCTGAGCAACTGCGTATTTGAAATCCTCTTTTTCTTTTCTACTAATATCTAATGTTGTTGTTATTTTAAAATCAAAATGTGTTACGTTTCGTATTTTTCCGCCTGTATTGGTAATTTGAATTTCAATTGGAATGGGCATTTCTGCTAACTCCTTTATGGCTGGAGCTAATACGTTCTTTTTTAGGTCTTTTAAATCGTCATATTTCTTATCTACTTGTAAAAATGCTTTTAAACCTGCAACAGAGTATGTAAAACTTGTTTTTCGTTGTCCCAATTGCATTCGTATTAGTTTATACATTAGTGAAGTATAAATTGATTTAAAGCCCATAATTGTCTTGTAGTCATACTTGGTGTATTCTGACCCCAAACTCGCAAGATATGGTGTGAATAGAGAGTTTGTTCTAAACTCTAAGAAACCCGAATCGTCTTGATTATAGGCAACCAGTGTAAAAATTGGAATATGGGCAAATCTATGCTGTGGGTCGTTCATGTCAAACAAAGTCATAACCTTACTTGCCATAGAATGCGTGACTTCTAAAATTTGACTTGCCCTTACAAATTTTTTGACCTCTACAATCGGTATTCTCACAATTAAAGAGTGATTTGCCTTAATCATTGCATAGTTAATTTGATTCACAAACATTTCAAATAGCTTCTGCTCAACTCTCGTGAACTTAGTACTACTGATAACTATTTGATTGGGCAAATAATTTAGTTTTCGATTAGGTATGAAAGGGTGTTCTTGATAAGTTTCTTCTGTACTTTCAATATGTATGATTTCTTCCATTCAGGTATTGACTTTTAGGGTAAACAAATATAATCAATTTTACAAAAAACTCCGCTTAAGCTTACAAAAAACTCCGCTTATTATTTGATTTTTTACAAAAAACTCCGCTTGCTTTACAAAAAACTCCGCTTATTGATTCCAACACACTGAAAATTAGCAAGTTAGACCCTTCTAAATCAAACAAATTATTTTGATAAATTAAATAAAAATCAAGGACGGAATTACTAAAAATAATAGGATTGGGGTTTTGGTTCGTCTAATTCTGTGTTTTAGCTCAAGTTCTTGTTCTTCATAGACTTAATATTATATGACAAAAAACTCCGCTTGTATATAACTCATTGATTTTTAAATAGTTATATATTTCATTTTTTACAAAAAACTCCGCTTAATATATTTTAGAGCCTAATTAACTTATTGATGTGTAAAATAATTTTAACCTTTTTTTAATCAATTTAATATAAGTGTCTGATTATGAGTATATTATAATCAATAAGCTTTTACAAAAAACTCCGCTTAATACATTCGGATTTTATAAAAATTGTTCTGATAAGAGCATTTTTACCAGATATTAAAATACAGGGAATTGTAACTAATTGATTGTCAGTTAGTTATGTTTTGTGTTTTGGACAAAAAACTCCGCTTAGTGCCTATTTAACCTTAAATAGGCAAGGTTAAATATTGACAAAAAACTCCGCTTAGTATTTTAATTAGCTGATAATCAATTGGTTAATTTTATTTTAAGTATTTTGACAGAATAAAAATCTAAAGTTTATTAAGTCGAATCATAACCACAAACTTACTTTTTTAAAATAATTCCAGTTTTTACTTTGTAATAATTCCCTTTTTTGATGAAGTATTGGTTCGTTTGGGGGTTATAAGTCACGAAATTTGACAGATATTCTAAACTCTGAGTCTTCATATTATAAGTCCTGAAATATACTATGCCTATCCAGAAGACAGAAAGGAAAAGTGAAACGGATAGCGATATACTGCCAAATTTGCCAATGCCAACTAATAAAGCCGTTTTAGGTTTATCACAATAAATCGGACTTTTAGTCTTTAGCAATAACTGCTCAATCAAATTTGTTTGTATTTGAAGTGTTTTTGATGCTTTGCTAATACCAATCAAGATTGGAATAACTGATTCATCTAAGTCTTCAGCTGCTATGTCAAATTCTTTAGAAAGTTGATGTCGAGCTTCTTTTAAGTCAATCATGGTGGATAATTGATTTAATTTGTTCAATTGCTTTTTTGTAGGTGATTCGACCCATTAGATTTAGGGAGTTATCCGATTTACCTTCTGTAATTAGCTTAATTACATCTTTTCCTGATTCTGAATCTCCTAAATTCCCGAAATTTTTGAAAGTGATGCTGTTATTCGCTAATTCAAGTTTTACGTTTTCTAAGGCATCTTTACTTCCAAAAGTACCTTCATTCAATAATACTTGAGTTGGAAATACATCGCCAATTTGCTGTGTTAATTTTTCGTAGTAGTGATAACATGAAACAAAAGCATCTCTTCCAGCCAAAATGATGATAATTTGTAGATTAATATTGAGTTGTGTTAATTCTTCCTTTAAGATTTCGGCTGGAATATCGAATGCGAGTAATTTATTAAATTCTTCTGATTCCGATGCTCCGAAATCAATGTAAATTGTTGGTGACTGTGCTTTTGAAAGTGACTCGAAAAGAGCGATTATTTTCTCTCTTTCCAAGCGTTTAGAGTCATTTAGGATTTGAAAGTGCCTAATTCTATTGCTACCGACAATGTATTCCAAACGATTTGCGGAAGTTTGGGTAGATTCGTCTAAATCAATAAAAGAAGTTTTTGTTTCCTTTTCAGCTTGTGCAATAAACCAAGTGAACAATGATTTACCCACTCCACCTTTCGACTGGAGAATTAAATGAACGTTTTTCATCGTTTTAATTAAGTTTAGAATGATAATTTAAAAATCTTTGCCGAGGTCAAATTCATTATTATTGACAGGTGATTCATATATTTTTTGATAGATTTTTTCAGCAGTATTTGGCTCAAGTGATTGTTTTGATATTGCTGAACTGTCACTTTTTATGAACTCTTTTCGAGAAGAAGTTAACTTTTGGTTCTGAATGTCTTTATTATGTTTTGCTTTGATTTGGTATATAATATCGTTTGATAGTTTTATACCATAGGCTTCAAATAGAAAATTGCAAATCGCTTCAGCTGGCAGATTTTGGTCGAATTTGTCTTTGATATAAGGTAGTAATGAGGAACGCCACTTTCGTTTTCCTTCCGCCTTTCTTTTTTTTATTTCTTCAATAGTCAACATAGTCAGCCTTTAAATTATTGTCAGATTATTATCAGATTAATGTTAGAATATCAGTTATAATCATGTTAACATCAAATTATTATTAGATTAACATCAGACAACCATCTTGAATTAATAGTTGGATTAATTTTTATCAAAATTAGACAAATCTGTTTAATTATTAAAATAATTGTTAATTTTGTATATACTAAATTATATTTTCGCTACGTTTAGTAGTGAAGCAAGATGGAGTTTTTGACGGCAAAAACCTATAGTGCAAGCACCCGACATAGACATAAAAACAAATTAATTCTAAACCCAAAAGACCAATGACCTCTCAAGCCTATCCATCCAAAGGTGGAAGACCTCTCAAAAAATATACACTTTCCAAAAAATCCACTGTTCGGTTTACTCCAGCAGAATTTGAAGAAATTTCCACTAAATCAGCTATTCTAAAAATCAAAATTCCCCAATACATTCGCTCGATGACGTTACAAGGAAAAGTGACAAATCTTTTTTCCGAAGAAGAGCAAAATGCTAAAAGACAGCTCATTGGTATTGCTAATAATTTGAACCAACTATTAAAATTGGCTCACAGGGAAGGTGTAATTATGATGATTAGAAAAATAACAGAAGAGTTAGATGTTATAGACCAAATTTTACTAACGTATAAGAATGGTAGTAGTCGTAAGTGAGAAGGGAAAATCATTCAAAAATCTTTTTAATTACCTCTTTGAAGGCAGATTGAAAGACAGACAATCGGTTGATAAAAAGCCAGAGATTATTATTTTCTCCGATAACATCCGAGTTCCTTTTGGTAAAGAAGATAAAAAAGGACGAGCGAGATTAGTAGATGATATTATATCCCAATGTGAGCAACACGAAAGCTTCGATAGAAAATCTCGATTGGTAGGTGAACATATTTTATCTTTTTCTCAGGATGAAACTGCAAAGCTTAGTAAAGAGCAAATCGGTAAAATCTGTGAACAGTACGTCAAAGATGCTAAACTTGATAAAACGCAATATGTTGCCATTTCTCATGGTGATACTGATAATTTACACGTCCATTTAGTGTTTAATCGAGTTCAAAATGATGTAACTATTTATCCTGAGTGGAAAGAAAAGGTAAAAGCCAGTGAAAGAGCTATTGCTATTGGGTTGAAGTTTAGACTGCATTTGACAGAGAAACAGTCGAATATGGCTCAATCTAAGGGCGTTTTTGAGGTAAGAGTTCAGCACGATGACATTTTAGCTCTGAGAGAGCAGGAACAATTTAACAAAATTCGTAATCTCAAACACTTGGAGAAAGTCGCTGAAAAATCAGGAACTACATGCTGTATTGATGGAGAAAGTGTGAAAATTGATGATAAAATCTATTTTAAAAATGATTTGGAAGCAGTATTTTATTTGAATCGTAAAATTCAATTTGCTGAAAGTCAAGAGAAATATTACACCCAAAATCAAAACACTGGTTATGGAAAGAATCCTAAAAAAATACCTGCTTATCAACGAAAAAAGGAGAAAATTAACGCTGATGAATTTGGTAAGTCTGATAATGAACTAAGAAAAGAGTCTAAAGTAAACACCGAAACAGAGGAGATTCAACCTATTTATATTCAAAACCCTTCAGAAACATATCAAGATTTTGCCCGAAGAAAAGTCTGGGGAAAAGATGATGATGACACGCTGATTCGGAGAAGAAAACGACGTTACCTTAAATAATAGCCTAACATTTAAAATAAATCTAAACCATGAACGAACAAAGTAAAAATGCCGAATTAATTAAGTTTTTAGGCATTAGTTTAGTACCTATTCACCTCTTTTTTTATTATTATCCCTTATCAAGAGCCAATTTTAAAATTCAGTTTTTAGACCACATCTATGTTTCACTCATCGAGAAACTACCGATGTTAAAATCATCGCTCTTCGTGAATGTTTTGGCGGTAATTATTCTTCTAATTTATGCCATAACGACCCCATTAGGAAAGAACAAAGAATTAGATAGGAAGGTAATTGTTAAAAATACACTTTTGGGCGTATGCTTAGTGGTATTATCAATTTTGATTTTTTATCTCTTGCCTTATACCGATTGGGGATTTTATATTTATGTAAGTCTCTTGTGTGTAGCCTATTATTTTTACATCAGTCACATCGTCCTGTTTTTGCAGGTAGTACAGATTTCAAATGTAGATACTTTCAACTGGGAGAAAGAAACATTTCCACAGATGATTGAGAAAATAGAAACGCCTTTTAGTGTGAATATTCCCTATTATTTTTTCTTT
Organism: Arcicella sp. LKC2W; assembly: GCF_034931005.1. Taxonomy (NCBI): domain Bacteria; kingdom Pseudomonadati; phylum Bacteroidota; class Cytophagia; order Cytophagales; family Flectobacillaceae; genus Arcicella; species Arcicella sp. LKC2W. The sequence goes on along the minus strand of NZ_JAYGIN010000031.1, from coordinate 55,976 downwards.
GAAGGGAAATGGCATCGTGGATGGTTAAATTTTGTTAATCCTTTTCGTGCCATCTTAGTGGCAGGTTCACCTGGTTCTGGAAAGTCATTTGGGACAATCAATTTAGCAATTCACCAATTGATACATAAAGGTTTTTGTCTGTATGTTTATGATTTTAAGATTCCAACGTTGGCGTTAGAGGTTTTCAATGGACTTTGGCACTATAAAGAACTTTTGAAGCAAGAATATGGGAGTATTGAGCAATGGGAGCGTTTAACTAAGAAGAAGTTTCCCAAATACTACCAAATAGATTTGAAAAATCCCATGAAAACGCATCGAATTAATCCCATTTCATCTAATTTAATTTTGGAAGTAGTGGATGCCACAGAGAGTGCTAAGTTTATTATGGAAGGGCTTTCTGGGTCAAAAGGTGGCGGAGATGGTGGTAATAAATTCTTTGACCAATCAGCAGAAAACTTACTGACCGCTTGTATTTATTATCTCAAACGAAAATCAAATCAATACGGACAAGAGTTTTGTAGTTTGCCGCACGTGGTTGAACTTTTACAAAGACCTTACGAATTGTTATTTCCTTTATTGATGTCTGACCCTTATGTCAGAAATATCGCATCGACCTTTCAGAGTGCTTTTGATAAAGAAGTATTTGAACAATTACAAGGGCAGGTAGATTCATTGAAAATACCAATGGGACAGCTCAGTGACCCCAATATTTACTGGGTATTTACAGGAGAAGATTTTAATATTAACATTTCAAATCCTGAAAATCCAGCTTGCTTAGTGATTGGTAACGACCCCGATAGAGAAGAAACTTACGGAGTATTGCTCTCATTATTAAATGGAAAACTCACGAAAACCATCAATAAAAAGAACCAATTGCCGTTGGGAGTTATTATTGATGAATTGCCAACGCTTCCTTTTAATTCCATTAATAATCTCATTGCGACGGCTCGCTCTAACAAGGTAGCCTGCATTTTAGGAATTCAAGATACTTCACAATTCGTTCATCGGTATGGGCAAGAAAAAGCGAATATGATAATCAACATGGTTGGCTCAGTGGTTACAGGACAGATTCGAGGTGAATTAGCTAAAACGGTTTCTGAATGTATCGGGAAAATTAATCAAGAGCAAGTTTCGGAAAGTTTATCGGCACAGGGAATTTCATACAGTATTTCTAATCAATTAAATGAAGCGGTAACGGTTTCAACGATTGCAAACTTATCACAAGGAGAAATGGTAGGCACAATTTCAGATGACTTCTCTGCTCCTTTAAAATTCAAGCGTTTTCATGGTAGAGTTGACGCTCTGGCTCATGAAGCTTCGCCAACTACCCAAATGCCCATCAAAGAGATTCCTGCATTGAATATGACGTTCGAGTTAAAAGAAAATGAAACAGAAGAGCAGCGAAAGCAACGAGTACAAATCATTGTTCGACAAAATTATGAAAAGGTAAAAAGTGATTTAGTATTACTTCAATTCTTAGAAATAATCAGGTATCAATTTCAAAAAAAGGAAGGAATAGAAATCAATTTGGAGGTATTGGCAGAGAATATGCTAAAATATATCATGACAATTAATCATTATGTGAGTAATGAAGGGCTAAGTCCGCAGGGCGAAAAGTTTATGGATAAGTTAGAAATTATGAACGAGCTTTTCCAGCAACATATATCCACCAAAATTGCTTTATGCGATGAAGAAAGCCGTTCATTTTTAGTCAATGATAGTGTGATAGAACCAAAGAAGAAAACCTATTTTGATTATAACTCAACCGAATGCCAAGATTTACAGGCTCATTATCGAGAGTTTTTCCAAGTTTTTTTGAGTGATAATTTATCGAACTGGCGACGAGAAGAGCGTGAGTTTGGGTGGGATGAGTAGGTGTGTTCAATATATATGCTACTAAATTACGTCTAATAGGACAGAGAGAGATTATTAGATACTCTTTGGTGTATCTGATTGACAAACAGTTGATTACCGTATAGTAAGTTTATTTGTTTGACCAAAATATTTTCCTTAGTTTTTCTAAAATTAAGGAAAATATTTTGGTCTAATTATATAATGTAGCAAAATTGGTTCTTCTTCAATTTTGGAGAAAAAGATTCTCAAATTTGGTTCGAAAATTTTATGATTTATTGTTTAATTTGGTAGAAATAATGTAAGTGTACTGATAGCCAAAAATTGAATTATCTGTTTTGTTTATTATCCTAAATTCAACATAATTGAATGATAATATTTTTAACGAAATTCTACTAACCAACCAATCTCCTCCAAAACCACTCCACGCCACCCACACCTTGAACTGTCAAAAATTTAGTACCCCAAACCAACAAGATTTGTCCAATACAAAAAACAAAAAATAATTGATTGTAATGTGAGTGTAAATAAACACTGTCAAACGTCCAAAGCGTTGCTAAGAACAGGTTTTGACAGAGATAAAGTGTTAGCGACCTTCGTCCCAAATTTTCTAATTGTCCAGCAACGAACGTATATTTTTTATACAAATAATTAAAGCCAATGACAAAGCAGGTTGAGAGCGATAAGACGTAGATAAAGAAATTTAGTCCTACTAAATTTTTCCAAATGGGTGATAATAAATAGGTTAAGCTACCTAAAACTAAGAAAAAGCAGAGCTTAAAAAGTTTCCTACGATGAGTTATTATCAAACTTCCGAATCTTGATACCGCCATTAAATAGCCCAATGTCGCAAGCAAAAGCATTTCTAAATGAAAAACTATTCCAAAATAGCGGGAATGAATATTGAGACTGAAACAATACTTGATATTATCGAAGATAAAATTATTGGTGGTCAAATAGTTAATCAAGTTCCCTACTTTATGTATATCTGGAGGAATTGTATAGATGGAAAGTAGTGTGCAAATTGTTAAAATACAAATGATGAATTTAGGAGAACTGCGTAATGGTTTTTGAGAGAAATATAGTAGTAAACCGATGATGGCAAATTCTTTTAAAATATCTCCGTAGAAAAAACAATTATTGAGTATGCCAATAAGAAATAAAATTCCCATTCTTTTGGGAAAAGAGTTATGGTGCTTTGCATCCGTTTGCATTAATTTCCCGAAGCCATAACCAAAAATGATACTCAAACAAAACCAGCCTTTATCATTAAAAAGTAGTAAAATTAGCGAAATGATAGGAGTAGGACGTAAGGCATTAAAAACTGCAAAGGTATTAAAAAGTCCAATCCAAAGAATAAAATACCCTCTTAGAGCATCAATGACCCCGATTCTTTTGTTTTGTTTCATTTTTTTGACTGGTCTGTTCTACTGCATTTTTAATAATTTTTTCCTTTGATAGAGCAACGGACGGTGTTTTTTTGAGCCTTCCACCATAGGCTGATTCATCTAAAACGGGAATACTCAGTTCTTGCTCTGGTTTGATAGAAATTGCTTCTTTTTTATTTTTAAAATCAAATTGTAAACCTTTTTGAGAGTCTAAAAAAACGACAGCATTGAATGGTTTTCCTGCTTTGCTGGTCATTCCTTCTATGTAAAGCGGTTCACCTTTTCTTAAAATATCTCTTTGTTCATTATTCAAAGAAACTCCTAAAAGTATCTTTGGAGCGTCAGGAGTGGGTTTTATCTGTAAGTGACCATCTGTAAGGCTTACCTGAGCCGAAAAAACATTCCCCGTTTTAGCAGAAATCATATCTTGAATCAGTACAGATTCTCCGTTTTTAAGTGCTTGTTGTTGTTCGGGACTAATTGATACTCCCAATATTTCTTTTGGGATGGATAAATCAATTTTTTTGAAAGAAAGCCCACGAGATAGTGCGTCAACACTCACAACCGCATCCCAAGATTCAGTTCCATCTTTTGACTGTAAACCTTTTAAAATAATGGGAGAACCTTGACGAAGCTGTTCTTTTTGAGAATCCGTCAGTGATACGCCGAGTATGGTATCGGAAATGGAAAGTCGATTGGCGTTCATGGTTGCCAAAGTATTTGTTTCTTTATCAAGGGCAATATATTTTGGGGTAGCGATACCTTTTTCATCAACGTAAATAATCCGATTCATTGTCCCAAATTTTTGCAAATTCTCCATATCTTCCGAAGTGATTAGGGGTGATAATGACTGAGGTATTTGGAGTTGCTGTTGTTTTTCAATAAAATGTAAGCGAGGTTTCTGTTCATCATAAAGTAGAAGGTATTTTCCTTGTTTGGCAGACTCCGAATCGTCTAAGGTTAGTAGGGGAGAGCGTTTCCCTGCCATTAGGTTTTTTGCCATTTCCGTTAAATCTCCCGTTGCTTTAAAGCCTTCGTGAGTGATGATAGCTGCATTTTTGAGTAGCTTGCTTAGTTCTTCCGCCAGAGCAATGGTATTCTGTAAATGCTCCTTTTCATTGAATTGTGCCATGATTGTTTTGATTTAAAGTAGAGATGAATTAAACTTGATTAGAAGCCTTATTACCTGCATTTTGCCCACTTCCTCCCAATCCATACACAAAAGAATTAGGATTAGCTCCCTGATTAGAATTATGATTTCCTGATGTAGCAGAGGACTTATTTGCTCCTGATTGCATGACTTTCACTGCCTCAGCTAAAGGTTTACTGAGCATTTGGGCTGATTTGATTGCCATAAAACTGGTGGCTGCCACAAAAGTAGAACCTGAAATGGGTGAGCTGGTCATGCCACCTGAAGCACCACTGATGACTAAGGATGCCAAAGAAGGTGTTTTCATAACGGCAAAACAGCCAATAATTGTTACTCCGATGGAAAGAAATACTGGAGTCCAGTCGATAGTTTGAATGGTGTCGTAGGCTTCGAGTCCACTATTGATTGCTCCTACGCCTCCCAATGCCATCGAGCCTAATAAATGAGTGTTTTTAGCAAATGCAATTAGGACTTCGTAGGAATTTTCATCCGAAATGTTTTTGAGTCGGTAAGCAATTGCCAGACACATATTAGCAACTGGAAACCACAATAATTTTCCAACATAATTGGCATAGAAATTCTTCCAATTATCCGAAAAAGCATGAAAGATAGAAAGACCAATGGCAACTGGACCAAATGCCACCAAAATGGCTAAATTGATATTCTGCATGGTTAATATGGCTAAATAGCTGATTTTTAAAGCTATATTAATGAGCGTGTTTAAAACCCCAACCAGCATCCCAATCCACCAAGAAACAGAAGTAAATAGTTTTACATTGTAATAAATACTTTTCATAGTGGATACCATACTTTCATAACCCTCAGCAATCGCTTGTTTTACTTCATACATTACACCTTGTTCTTTATCAACAGCTCCATCGTTGGGGTTATTAGGGTCGGCATTTTTTAATTTATCCGCTTCGGATTCTTGATTGTCTAAAATGGCTTTCTCCAAATCCACCTTGTATTGCTTTTCTAAGGCATCATTCTTTTCCATGTACGAAATCGCCCAACCCTGTGTTGATGCTCCGATGGGAGAAACCAAAAAATCACATAAACTGAGTGTAGTATTGTAAAAAATAAGCATTAATGCCAAAAAGCATGGTCTTACCAAAGATTCCATGTGTGTCGCTAAACCATCAGCTTCACCAGTTGCCATGATACGCCACATTTTGAGCGATACCCAAAAGAGTGAACCAACACCCGCAATATTTCGCCCGACGGTGATGAAAGGAGAGAAGGCGGTTTTAATATCACGAGTGATGGTATTAATTTCGGTAATAAGCGTTGCAATTTCCATAGGTTTAGTTTTAAACGAGGTATTTTTAAATGGCTTTGAGCGTCAAATGATAAATAGGGGTTTCTATCAAATTTTCAAACTTTCGGGTGAATGTTATTTGAAGCGTATCGCCCGAAAAGTGTAAGTATGATTTATCAGGCTTGACTAATGGAAAATGATAAATATTTGACGCTGTACTTTTAAAATCTTCTTTTTGCATTTCTCTGAATTTTCCGCTAAAAATGAGTTTGGGAACTTTATTGGCTATTTCTGCTTGCATTTGTAATTCAAAAAGATGATTGCTTACACTTCCAATTTCATCATCGTGTTTTATAACGCCTTTATCGTGTATTTGATAAATAGCAGTAGAATCAAAACAATGAAAAGCCAAGGCATCAATCATTGGTTGATAACGGTGTTTCAACCAATTAGGCGAGGAATTTACTTTCCACTCAGCTTTAGCTTTGAATGGAGATTCAAGCGTAAAATCAATTAACTTATACTTTTTTTTGGCATAAAGTTCCAAGACTTTACTATTACTTTCGATATTTTCAGAGCTGTCTTTAGAGGAATCACAAGCATTGAAAAAGCATATTATTAGGCAGCAATTGAGAACTAAAATTAGTTGTTTCATGAGATTTAATTTATGTTGTTAAATTTGAAAATTCTTTACTCATTGTCAAAATTGAGCATTTTTGAAGAATCCATTGCTCCAGATTTTTGATAGAAATCATGGACTTTGAAACGAGTATCATCAACGTATTGATTGGTTTCTTTTTGATGTTTGATGGCAATTAGTTCGGCATGAAGTTTATTAATTTCTCCCTCTATTTTAGCGTATAAATCTACCTGCTTATTGATGAGTTGAATTCTATCCATATCCGTCAACCGCCCTAATTTTGCGTCAATTTCAACTTTTTGACCTTTGCCTTTTTCTTGTGCTGACCCTCCAAATAAACCACCCAAGCCGATTCCTAAAGCATCTGACATGGTACTAATCATCTGGTCTTGAAAATCTGCTGAAAGGTCATCTATTTTATTAGAAAGTGTTGATTCAATGTTACTAAACGCTCGACTCAAATCACCACCATTCGCTATATTTTGGAAAAAGGCATTGAGTCCTTCTTGATTATTTGTAATTCTCAAATGATGTTCTAAAGCCGCCATTTTTATGCCTGTTGGGTCATCCATATCTTCAAAAACTCCTTTGAGTCCTCCTAAATCACTGAGTTGGTTGGTGATGTTTTTGGTTGCACTATTGAAAGCTCTTTCCATACTTCGAGTATCGACTCGCCTGCCCATGCCTGTATCTGTTTGCCCTCCATTACTAAATGAGGTGGCTGCATCATCTGGATTTACCGCTGAACCATCCTGATTATCGACTGTATTGGTGAATGCCTGATAACGTGTATCAATGGTTTGAATTCCTTCCCTAATTTGATTAAAACGCCTAATGAAAACCTCCTTTTGTAAAGGGGTGATGATAGCAATAATATTGTTGACAAAATAGGTTTTCACTTGTTGTAAATGTAGCAGAGTTTGATAGTTTTTTCCTCGAATATCCATATCCTTCTGATAGTAATTTTTGATTAAATCAGAAGGTTTATTGAGGTAATTAAATTCAGCTAAATCCATGTTAAACTGGGTTTTTACAGTTGAATTCATTCCGATGATGTCAGCGGTTGTTTGGTTTTCTGTTTTCAGTTGTGAGTTAGCAATTTCCTTTTGGTCGCCTTGAATTTTACCTATCAATTTTGATTGAATCACTTGAGCGATGTTTTGGGCTAAATTAGACGGGTCAATGACGGCTGCCGAAAGTGTGTGAACAATCAGCAATAGGGATAATGCCATCCAAAAGCATTTGATTTTTCTCATGGTTTATTAAAATTTTAGCTTGATTAAAGAAATAATTTTTGTTAGAAAATATGCGTTTGCGATGATGAAAAGCAACGGCAACACAAAGGCATTTAGAAAGAAAACTGCTTCATGAAATGAAATACGAATTGCCTTTTTTTTAGTGATAAAGGCTTCTTTTTGTTCTTCTTCTGCATTGACAGGAGGTGTTTTAAAGAATTGCCAATGAATTTTAGAAAAGATTATTTTCAAGTTGATAACATATTCAAAGGGAGATTGGGACTGCTTATAAATTAGTCCACAAACTTGAAATAGTATAAATAATACAAAACCTACGATTTGACTGGTTGGCACTATTCTTCCAGTTTCCAACTCCCATCCCCCCACAATGCCAATGCCATAAAAATAGGGTAGTACGTACAGCCATTTATTATGATATAAGTATTGATTCATCCGTCCTTGTAAATGATTTGTAGGTATTCCCGAAAGCACGCCTTTTCTTTCTACCAAGAAAACAGCGAGGAAAAATATGCTTACCGTTAAGGATTCTATAATGGTATCTAAAGTCATTTTGGTTTGAGTATTTTGGTTATAGTGAGATAGATAGTTAGTTTTGTAGATACTAAACTATTTGTGAAATCTTGTCTATTGTCTATGAAAACGTATTTAATTATCGTGCTTCTACTGATGAATCCAAATCTTTATGCCCAAGTAAGTGATTCAACGCTCCATCATGTTTTCGGTGCTTATGTACCAAAGGAATTATTGAAACTTTATTTCGAAGAAGACCACAAAACAGAACTTACTAACGACTACCTACAAGCCCTTTCGTTTAAAATACCCTTGTTGAATCCGATTGCTAACCAACGTATCAATTCAAGTTTTGGTTATCGTTTCCATCCCTTGACGGGTGAAATGAAAAAACATCAAGGCATCGACCTTGCGGGTATAAAAAATCAACCTATTCACGCCGCCGCCGATGGTAGAATAATTGAAACTGGATTTCATGTTTTTCTCGGTAATTACATTAAAATACAACACCTTTTGGGTTATGAATCTCTGTACGGACATTTGTCAAGGATACAGGTAAATCTTGACGATTTTGTTTATCAGGGTCAAGTTATAGGTCAATGTGGTAATACAGGTCGTACTACGGGAGTACACTTACATTTTGCCATTCTTTGGGAAAAACAATATTTAAACCCATACTCTTTTATCTTTTAAGTATTCAAGCTCTTTATCTGACAACAACATTTTTCTGTACCTCTTTCACTACGGAATTCCACTCGGTACTGAGCTTTAACTTGAAAGCTCCTTTTTCATTTGGTGGCAAAACTTTGATATTCAGATAGACCAAATTTTCCTTTAAATCATAACTTGAAAAACGTATCACGTCCCCAACTCTTTGGGTTTCTGAAAGCTTTTTGTCCTCATTATTGACCAGTTCGTACAGAATTTTAAGGTCTTTGTCCGTAGAGGTCTTTAAAATGATGTCTGGCTTTGGTTCTTTTAAAAGAGAAGTGCTGATGGGTTTTAAATACATTTCAAATTGTACCCAATCACCCGTTTTGATGGTATCATTCTTGGTCTGAATGAAGCTACCGAAGTGATAATCAAAAACACTTGCATCCAATACACTGGTATCAATTTGTGGACGGCACCCTGTTAGTGTTGTGGTGATGATTAAACAGATTAAAAAATATTTCATGTTAACGTATTTTACATTTGATTCCCATTTGGGCATTGGCTTTAATATTTTGAGAAATGTTTGCAGTAGTGGCATCCATATCCAATCGTATGAAAATGCCAAATTGACTGATAAGGTACTTTTCCAGATTCAAACCTATGGTGAGTAAGGGATAAATTTTCTCTTGATTTAACGCTAAATTTGGTGAGTGTTGTAACGTTTCAAGACCCAGCCCACCGCCATACAAAAGTCCCAAATAGGAGAGATGATTTCGCCCTTTTACAAGGGTCGTTTCGTATGAATACTTGAGTAAGAAATTCTTGAAATTGGCGGGACTATCCATTACATTTTCCTGCTTGTACATAATTGCGAGACGATGATTATTTGCCTTTGCATTACTCACACATAGCCCCAAACCCCAAAGTTGTTCTCCATGCGACCACTCAGAAAATATATTTCTTAAATTCGTAGATTGTCCCTGATTGTCAAAAAGTAATGGAATACCTCCCGAAAATTCCAAATAAATATTACCATGATTCCGTATTTGTGCTATTGCCGAAAAGTCAAGCAATATGCCCAATAAAAGTATTTGTAGTGAATAAAATAGCCTTTTCATAGTCGGTTCATTTGGTAGTAAAATGTTTCGTAATCCAATTTGAGGGTCATATTTCTACCGCCATCTTTCTCGGCAATATCAATTTCTACTTGTTTTTCTTGACTGATAGAAAATTTCGGAATCATAAATACAAAATCAAATTCTCCTCCCGAAACCCCTAATTTGGCTTCATTGGAAATTCCATTGCGTTCCACATAAGCAAAGCTTGGTTTTAACTCTACTTCTTGGCTTACCTGCTTTTTGCGACGAGCTTTGTCTCGAATATAAAATTTCATAAAATCCATTGTGTAATCTAACGGAGAGCGATTATTCATCTTAATTCCGATGATGATGTTACCCTCTTTAGTTGCTAAACTGGTGACCTTGAAGGCTACCTTTCCCGATTTTTCGGCAATGTGTCTAATGGCTGTTGTTTTACTTTTCCCTTGAAGAATGACTTTTTTTGCGAAAACAATCATCTCTGTTTCAGTATAATAGGTATCAGAGAAGATAATTTTTTCGGGTCTGGTGAAATCATTATAGTCAAATGTTTCATTCAGTCCATTACACATATTGACATTCAATTTATTGGGTGATTCGTTGTAAGAAATTACAAAACTGTAATATGAACCATTGGCGGTAATTACGGTAACGTTGCTTTCAAAGAAGCCAATTTGATTGGCTTTGACCTTCAAAACGTTTTCAACTCCAGTCACTTTTTCGCAAATAACTCTATCCGAGCCAGCATCAAAGTATTTGACAGGAGAATCAAAAACAATATGTGAAGTTTTATAAAAGGCAACACTCAGCGGATAACTCCCTTTGATGTTATTTTCTTTAAATTCTAAGACTCTCTTTTGACGACTTAGGCTTGAAATAGACGCACTTAAAGAATCTTTGGGTATTACACTAAGCTTTTGTCCCTGACTTTCAAGAGCTAATAATACGCAACTCAAGCCTAACATATATTTGAATTTCATGGTATTAAGGTTTGATTAAAAGAAATAGTTGCTGTCCTGCCGTGATGCTGATTTTTGTATCTCTGATTTTGGCATTGATGTATTGATTTGCTCCGTTGAGAGATTGGTTTACTAAAGAACCTGCTACTTGATTTCCGACGGTTTGAGCTAAATTCCCTTGTGGATTATAGACTAAAAGCGGATTTACAGAGCCAACGGTACTTCCCATATTTTGTCCCCATGCCTGTTTCTGCATTTCGTTTTCGGCATCAATACTCACTTTAAGTCCAATGAGTCCATCTAAATCCATAACCTGAGCATTCAGTGGCACAAACACCTCATTTTTTAAGTACCCTTCTACGCTAATGAGTAGCCTATCTCCTTGTAAATGCGTTTTTGCTCCCAAAATATCTCCTGCTTGATAGGCAATTCCATTGATATTTTTTGACTCAGAAAGCATGATTTTAATGGTTGTATTGTTTCTCACTACTTTAGATTCCATCAAACGCCCTCGAATCAATGTGTTGATGGATTTGTTTGGGCGTGAGTTTGTTTTTTGAATTCCAATGACATTTGAATACTGAGGATTGGCATTAGCATTTCTATCTTCATGACTTGAATAAAAACGGTTTTTACTTTGCCCATTTAGTAAGTCCTCAGTGGCGAGAGACGCTAACAAAACATCATCGTTATAGTTAAATCCATCCTCTTTTTTGGGTGATTTTATCGTAGAAGCGTTTGAAGGCGACAAATTTGCAATTTGTGGCGTTAAATGTCCTTTTTTCTTATCTTCTAACTCCTGAATCCGTTGATTTAGTCGCTCAATTGTTTGTTGATGTTTGACTTGGTAGGCATTTTGATTCACTAAATGACCTTTGTCAATTGAAGCACTCAAAGATTTCTCTTGATTTGCTTCAAGAATTGAGTTTCGATGATTTCTGGCAATGGTAGTCTGATGACTCGATATTGATTTTATTCTTGTTTTCGGACTGCTTTTAGCTGTTCTTCGGTAGAAATCACTTTTACTATTCTCTTTTTTGACTTCTAAATCCTTTTGTGATTCAAGGGCTGAAAATTCGTTTAAAGTATCTTCTCCGACTTGTGAAAAGACGTTTCTTTCTTCAATTTTTTTGTCGGCTAAAGGAATATCTAAACTCACGGAATCAAAATCTGTTGATTTTTGGGCTTTGGCTTCAGATGGTGGAAATATGTAAAGATAAAATCCTACTAATATCAGGTTTAGAATCAATGTGATGGGATATTTTATAAAACGGAGGTTAAAAAACTTCTCCATAATTCTTCGATGTTTATGGTTTAATGTTAAAAATGATTTCCCTTAATGCCCCGACTACTAATTTCTTTATTCTCCACAATTTTGAGTTTATTCAGATAATATCCATAGAGATTATTGTCGGTACGGTCTCTTTTTTCGACTTGAAATTCTGTAATCAGTGAATTTTCTTTTGTTACGCCACCTTGCCCACGAATCAACATTTTGCCGTAGAATCGTCCCCATTCGTTATGAAAGGCAATACTGTCGGTTTTAATGTACTGAATGGCATTTCGTTGGACTAAATTGTTATAATAATTTTGACTATTGTAAAATTCATAAAGCGGAATGAAATCGGCATAGTAAAAACTCTTCTGAATATTGCGATGAATTTGTTGTTCATCTGGTTCTAAACGAAAGAACAATTCATGGGCTTTGGTGACGATAGCTTTCTTTTCTAAGGTTTCAAAACCATCATTATAAATATCATAAACCTTACGGATTTCTCCGTTCCTATCCATGATATACGGTTGTGGTTTTTGAGCAATAACCGCTTGTTTATACAAAATCAAGGTAGTCAATACTATTAAAAAACAAAAACTTAAACTTCCGATTATTAAGTATTTACCCGTTTGGATGCCTTTGTCAATATCTCTAAGGTATTTTATTTCAAAGGTTTTTTCCTTATTCAAATTCATAAGCAATGATGTTAGGATTGTTGGCAATTTTGGAACTATAATTATATTTTTCGTCACAAAAACGAATGACTTCTTGAGGCGAACCACCGTGTTTATCGGTTAAGTCTGCCAAGTAGTTGATGGTGGTTTCAAAGCTCCGATTGAATTCTCGTAGGTAAAGAAATTTAACTAAGTTTTTCTCTGGTGCTTCACTGGTATAAGTCCAATATTCTTTGGGGGAAAGTAGAATTCCATAGATACCATAGACCTCATTTGTCCACTGAATCATGAGTTCTCTGAATTTATCGTCAGGTTTTAAATCACGATTGAGACTTAATAACATAGACACGTGTTTATCTTCCAAAGAAAGCACTTGAGCCACTTTATCAATTTTTTTCATGTACTTTGCCATCGACAAAATAATCTTAATATCAGACTGAGTAACGACTGTTTCTTTGATTATGGGTGATGAAATAATGTCGTCTAATTCTTGGGTAATAAGTCCAATTGTCCCTTTGAACTTACGAGCCGTTTTGTAAACCTCCTTGATGTATTGGGCAAACATATCTGACATGATAGCTTTCCAAGCTTCTTCGATAATGAGATATTTCCGCTGATTAAGTTTTTCTTTTAAAATCTCCTCATAAGTTCCCATCATGTAGATAACCACCAAAGGAAACAGTATTTTGTTGCCTTTAATATTGTCAAGTTCAAAGACGATAAAACGCTCGTTTTTTAAGTCAATATCATAACTGGCATTTAAGATTTCGCCGTAAATACCGCCTTCGTAGAATATCTTTAGCACATCTAAAAAATGAAGTATATCAAATTTACCTGAAGTATTCAAATGCTGTAATTCCTTATTTTTAAACAATCCTGCCATGTATTCATAGTAGGTATTAAAGCAAGGAGATAGTTGAAGATTTTCTTTTTTCTGCGTGCTAAGGTAATTATAATAGTAGCTGATGGACTGTAAAATGATATTTTCATCTAATTTGCTTGGTTCATCATCGCCTTTCCAAGCTTTGAGTAAGATTTTGAGAATCATATCAATTCTTCTTTCGGAGGGCATTTCTCCTTCAATCATGAAAGGGTTTATTTTGATGGGCGTTTCATCTCCAAAGGAAAAATATGAGCCTTTCAGATAGTTTTTACAGAGGTTTTCGTAACTGTGACCTACATCCACTAACATCACAAAAGCACCACTTTCTACCGCCCAACGTACCAAATAGTTCATGGTAACGGATTTTCCCGAACCTGTTGGTCCCAAACAAAAGAAATTATACCCTGTAATTGCCTTTCTTTGCCGAGAATTTCCACTTTCTGCAAAAATATCTACGATAACTCTTGCACCATTTCTATTGACTAATGGTAATCCTAATGCCGATTTTCCATCAAAAGTAAAGGTTTCTTCAAAATTCAAAAATGCCGAACCTACATCGCTATACGTGAGTATCATTTGGTCACTACCAATATTACCTGCATTTCCTGGCATGGTATTCATAAAGACAATCGGGAGTTCTTCATTACATTCAAAAGGTATTAAATCTACCTTTTTGAAACCATCATTAATTTGTGATTTCAACAGTTTGTAATCTTCGTAGCCTTCGGCAGTCCAAAACACCAAATTAGCGTAAAAGCGAATAGGCGACATTCTTCCCGTGCCGTCCACAAGATTTTGCAGAAATGCTTTGGTGTCTTGTAAAGAAGATTCATTTTCTTCCGAGAAAGACAGAATACCACTTTTTTGTTTGATAAGACTTTGTAAATCCGCTTTAATGAGGTCGGTACTTTCTTTGTAAATCACAACATTGTAAATACACTCCCCGTCTATTTTGTGTGTGAAAGGTTTACACAAAGCTGATGGGAAAAAACTAATTTCTGTTGAAAGGTTTTTGTCTGCTGTAAAGTTGGCAATAGTATCATTAAGCGAAAGAATCGAATCAATGTTAAAAATACCCACGAATTTGTCACCCACTTTTAAGCAGTTTTTGTCTTTGTGGTAAAGAACATCTTTCATAGAGTTTTGCGAGTCCTGTGTGAGCATCAAATATTTTTCACAAATGCCCATTCGACTACGACTACCCAATAAATCTGCTTCTGGAACTAATTGATAGGTAAAATCTAAACCTTGAGTCAAAGAACGAAGAAAAGAGATAACCCCTTGCTGAAATTTATCAATGATTTCCCGAGATAGATTTTTCTTATCCATCTTCAGTAATGAATTGAATAAATCATTGCTCGACAAGTTTTTCTTTGTTGGAGGTATATTGACTAAGGTAAAAAACAAATAGCTTTTGGTTTCTTTAAATTTCTTTTCATACAAAAGTCGTTCATTCGCTGAACCTAAAAAGGTCTCCGAAGAAGCTGGTAAACTAATATCATTTTCTCCGTAATGGTTGAAACAAAAGAAAGTTTGGGCGTGCAGGAGCGTATTCGGTAGCAAGGATGCAAAAGCATTCTTGAAGTTTTGGTTAATGAGGTTGTAATTGTCCGAAGATAAGGCATTTAGATTCGCAAACGTACACTCGTAGGCAAAGGTAATATCCCCGTTGCGACTCAGTAAAGCCCCAAAATCAGTTGCTCCCAAAATAGGGAAATTTTCTTGGGTATTAATAATCATCGTTAATGGGTTTAGAGGTTTTTAAAATTAAGTTTAGAGGTAATTTGTTTAAACTGAGTTTAGTATAGTTTTATTTTTTTTAGAGATGGTCTTCCACCTTTTATTTTTTCCACACGGTAAAAATATTTAACCAACATCTTCTGATAGCCGTAAGCTCCTATTTTACGAAGGAAATTGAACGTATAAAATCCCACAGAGGCTACCAGACAAATACTTATGACTGAACCCACCAATAAATGGTCGATAACTAACGCTAAACAAAGACTTACCAAAATCGTTATTAGCATCACAATACCAAAAATTAGTATTAAAGACATCGGAAACCCTTTGAAAAACGGTGGTTGATTTACTCCTCTGTGGGTGTAATATTGGTTAATCATTGTTTTAGAAGAATAATATTTTAGCCAAACCTACCCCAATAAGAATTACCAACGACCCCATCATCACCCCTTGTAAATTTTTAAAAGCTTGTTGGTCGCCTTGTTTATATTTAAAACCAGCCGAAGTAATACCAATAAGGAATACCACTCCCGATATAGCCATTAGTAGGGTTGTGACTCCGTCCAAGATACCTTGAATTTCTGACGCTCCTGATTCGGATGCAGTGGCTACTTTTGTACCCCAGTTGCTTTGTGCCATCAGGGCTTGACCATAGAAAGTTGCCATAAGGCAAAGGGCGGTTCTTCCGACCGCCATACATTTTGTTTTCATAGGAATTAGATTTTAATGATAACATTATCTGTTAGAATGAGGTATTTGACTTCCTTCTATTAGATATTTGAATAAGTTTAGGTATTTAATTTAGGCAGCCGAATTTCATTCCTTATATCTTTTCCCCAGCCTGAGAAAGCATTCCATCATACTCTACGTGTTTCGTCATGATTTGGGTTCTGTGGTCATGCTTAGGCACTTGGGGAATTGGATTATCCAAGATAGAAGCTTTATCCCTTGCGGTATTGCCAATAAAGTAATCATAAAAGAAAAATACTGCCCAAGTAATTAGGGTGAGGATTGTTACGTATTTCCCGTAGTGTGTCCAATTGAAAAGCAAAATAGAGAAAACCATTTTAAATGTATTAAATTTGGGTTTAGAAATAATTAGGACAAATATAAGATAATATTAATTATGTATATAGTTAATTAATAAAAAATATCATTTAAAATGCAAAAAACTTTTATTCATTACCTTTTCGTGTTTTGTACTAATGGCAAAAAACGCCTATTGTTATCGGAAATTCACGCTGATTTTGCCAGTTTAGCCTATAAATTTTGTTATGAATTAGGCTACGAATTATGCTCTTTACAAATCACAGAGGATTTCATTGTGAGCATGGAGGTGAAAACAGAGGTTTCAGATGAATCTCCTCATACATTTATTACCAATTTTAAAGCTTATATGGGCGGAGAATTGAGAAAAAAATACTCCTTTCTTAAAACCAGAACGCCAGGTATGTGGACTCGTCAGCATTTAATTCAAACGATTGGTCAAGCACAGCCTAATTTAATTAGTGATTTTGTAGATGCTCAATAGACATTTATCCGATTCCCTTATTTAAAGACTTGTCGATTTGTTGCTGCTTTTGAGTTAGTAAATCATTAAATTCCATTTTGAAGGCAAATATTTCAACAAAAGTGGCATTCCGTTGTTGTTTTTGAAATAATACTTGTTCCGCTACATTCTTGTAAAAATACCGTTCTTGGTCGGTGAGTGGTCGATTTTTTTCCTCTTTGAAGGTGTTTAAAGCATCTGGGGGATTTTCTGCTAATAAACTGACTCCCGACCGAATACTGGATTCAGAGGTGACAATCGCTCGTTTATAAAGGCTCATATTTCTGAATTTATTTGCCTTGATAACACCTTCTACGGTTGGTGTGAGTGCCTTTTCTCTTTCATCGTGTGCTTGTTTGGGGACATTTCTACCTGCACCTTCTAATTGATACATATCTTCATATCTTTTTTCAGTATATAGTCGGCTAATCAAGCGATTTACTGCCAATAATTTAATATCCGTTTGAAAACCCGCTTTTGTATATGTGTCCATCATCTCATTTAAGTCATTCGGATTTTTGAAAGTAGTTTCTAAACTGAAGGAAAACCCATGCTTGAGACAATGTGCTTGTAAACCATCTTTAAGACGGTGAGCAAAATCGGAAGTAAGCAAAGGAAATTCTTTAGGATGCAGGCGATTCAATTCTAAGGCTCTGGGATAAAAGGCTCTTAAATTATCAGCATTACAAACAACAATATTTCCTTGATATGCTTCCTGAGTAATGCGTTGGATTTCGGTTTTCCCTGCTCCAGGTTGAGCTCCTAAAATGGTAACAACTGGATTTTTAGATGGGTAAATCCCCGCTGTTTCCGAAACGATGATGGTGTTTAGAGCTTTTTGATAATCTTCTTCCCCAACGGGATATTTGACTTTTAAGGTGTTGACTACTTCATTATTCATACGCATTAATTTTTTTTAGAATAGGTCCATATTGGTTGATAATGGCTTGTAGTTTTTCGGGGGTATTATGCAGATAAATATGTTGAGTCAATTGAGAAATTTCATCCAATTTTTGCTGGTTTTCGTTCCGTTTTTCTGAGCTTGACTCATCACGATTTGCCTCAATAGCATAATGTGCTTTTAGTCCGTACAAAATACTATTTGAACTTTCTGTCAGGGCATACATATCTTGAAAGATGGGAGATTGGGGTGTTTTACTTAGGTTTTGATTATCTGTTTTCATGGTGTTTTTTTATGCAAATTTACGAATTTTCAAGTAGATTAGCAAATATCTATATCTCATTAATCTTCTTTTTTGCTAATTTTTGAATGGTATTTCTTCGTTAATATATTTTTTTTCTACTTAATGGAATATATAAGCCATTTGTATAAAATATTAATTTGGTGTACTCGTATTTAATATGATGTTTTTCTATCTTTACGTATTGTACACTCATGATTATTAATAACCTTTCCTACCCCAAAACCCATTCAACCTTTTAATAGATTTGTTTTCTCCCTAATTCTGAAGTCCCCAAAACTTCAGAAAATGTATTAATAAACCTTAATTAAACCATTAATGAATATGCAACAAGATTTACTCCAAAATTTAAAGGAAATATATCAAGTAGATGATTTTGAAATTGAAAATTTGAAATCACAAGTATTGGCAAATATCAGTGCCACAAAAGTGGAAAACAGTCCACCCAAATGTATTATTATCGCAGGGCAAGTAGGTAGTTTTAAGGAAGCGTTGAATCAAACTATTTGTGAAGAATTATCCGAAAACGTTATTCATTTGTCTTTGGATGAATTAAGGGAGTATCACCCTAAAGCGAATCAAATTAGACTACAAACTCCTGAATTATTTCTACCCATGACGCAGGATTTGGCTTTAATTTTATTTCAACATTTGGAAAATTTCGCTCTTGAAAAAGGCTTAAATGTCATATTAAGTAGTTCTCTGAATGATTTTGACAAAGTATCTGAGAAACTCAAAACTTTTCAAGATAAAAATTACCAAACGGAACTTCTTATGGTATCAATCAATAAGATGTATAGTTACTTAAATGCGGAAGAAAGGTATGAGGACGGTTTGCTTAAACAGCAGCAACCCATTTTGGTATCTAAGCAATACCACGACCAAATTTACGAGAACATTCCAACGGTTTTTCAACAACTCTTATCCACGGGTAAATTAGATAAAGTCAAGATTTATAGACTTGATACTACTCCCGAAGGCAATACACTACAATTATTAACAGATTCAAAAAATACGGCAGTCAGTCTGTATTTAGAGGAAAGGAGCAGAGATTTTAATGAAATAGAAACGCAAGTTTTACAACAGAAAACTCGTAAGATTAGGGATTTAAAGGTTAATCGTGAAGTCAATTTCTTAGAAAAAATACGTTTTGAAGCCAATATGCGAGTATTTTTAGATGATAAGAAGCAAAAGGCAAAATCAAGTAAAAAGAAAATGTGATGGTATTTATTTACATTATGGCAATTTTTTAAAATTTTGCCATAATGTAAATAAATACCTATATTTGTATTGAATAAAAACTAAATATTGTGCTAAATAGTCTCATTCATATACGTGATTTAAAACCTATTTTTAAGAAAAATAGGGAGGTTGAACGTGAGCAATTAGTAAATTTTATCAAGCAAAAGACAGGCTTGGAAAGTTCTACGTATCTGATTAATAAGCTACTTAAAGATGAAATTATCCATAGGACAGGTTATGGAAAATATGCTTTAAAAGAAAAAAAAGATGATTACATGCCAGAATTAAACGCTAAAGAAAAAGAAATATATCAGCTAATCAAGCTTAAAAAGTCATTGCTGGACGTTTGTATTTGGCGTACCTCCATCGTCAACGAATTTTCTTTGCATCAACCAGGTATATTTTCAATTATTGTCGAAGTGGAAAAAGTAGGTGTTGATGCTGTATTCAATTTGTTACGGGATAATTTTGAAAATGTCTATGTAAAACCCTCAAGAGAAGTATTAGATAATTATGTTTCATATCAGCAGGATGCAATTGTCGTTATACCTTTAATCTCAGAATCTCCTTTGATAAATGTGGATGAAGTAAGGACTATCAGTCTTGAGAAATTATTGGTTGATTTGGTAAGTGAAAACAAACTTTATGAAGCATTTCAAGGAGCAGAACTCACGTATATTTTCCAAGAGGCTTTGAGTAAATACACTTTCAGCAAAACCAAATTATTACGTTATGCCAACCGTAGGGGAATTAAGGAACAGTTGGAGAAAAAAATATTATCCCTGTTGTCATAATATATTTTAGAGAATTTAATAACATGATTAATCAAGATAAAACATTATCAGCCGAATGGCTGGAGCAAGTAAGTGTCAGTACAGGAGCAAAAGATAAATTATTGGTAGAAAAGACGATTCGGGCTTTATTATTATTGGAAGGTTTAGTGAATGTTGAATTAGACTTTATTTTTAAAGGTGGTACTGCTCTCTTACTAATGCAAGCTGATAAGCCCAAAAGGCTGTCGATTGACATTGATATTATCATGCCTAAACCTTACGATAAATTACTTTCACAGTTGGAAGAAGTTGCTCAAAAACAAGGTTTTTTGCGTATAGAAGGGCAACAACGAAAAAATCATATTGATATTTCTAAAGGTCATTTTAAATTTTTCTATCAACCCATTCACGCAACAAGAAACAAAGAAGAGTCCATTCTATTGGATATTCTATTTGAAGAAAATCCTTATCAAAAAATTGTTGAAACCCCCATTCAATCCCCTTTTTTATGGGTTGAAGATGTAATTCAGACGGTTAAAACTCCTTCTTTTGAAGATTTATTGGGAGATAAAATGACAGCTTTTGCTCCTAATACGACGGGTGTACCCTATTTCAAAGGAGATGATTCAAGGAGTAAAGAAATCATTAAACAACTTTTTGATGTCGGAAATTTATTCGATGTGGTAGAAGATTTAACAATTGTGAGAAAAACGTTTCATCACTTAGCCAAAGTAGAAACGGAATATCGAAACCTCTCGATTACTTCAGACGATGTTTTAGAAGATATGTACCAAACAGCTTTATGTATTGCACTCAGAGGAAATGATGGCAAAGGCAATTTTACAGAGTTATTAAGTGGTATCAATGGTTTAAAATCGTACATTTATTCGAGCAGTTTTAACTTAGACGCTTCTTTTATTTTTGCGGCAAAGGCGGCGTATTTAGCAAAGTTAATTGCTGTTGAATCTGCTGATATTGAGCGTTTTGTTTCAGAAAGAGAGGTCGTTGATAAAATTATTGAACAGCCTCACAATACAAAACTCAATAAACTAAAAAAGCCTAATGCTGATGCTTTTTGGTACTGGTATCATGCGACAAAATTATAAAAAAAAGAATGATTGATTTACATTATGGCAATAAATGAAAAAATTGCCATAATGTAAATATTCAAGACAGACAAATAAGTTTAACTCATTTTACATTCCGACTTTTACTCCGTTCGTTTTTACCTTCAAAGAACCTTCTTCAGCTACTAAATGACTAATATCATGTGTCGAGTCTTTCTGCTCAATGGTTGCATCAATCTGACTTTTCATGACTTCGAGGGCTTTCTTTTTGGTTTCAATTTGCTGTTCGCCCTGAAAGGTTTCCTGTGTGAATTTTCGGAGTTCATTTACATTCTTACTTAAAGAATCAATATTTTCTAATACATTTTCAAGCAAGAAAGGAATTTTAAGTAAAGCCCGGTGCGGATAATTGAGAGCTATTTCGGGCGTATTCGCTAAGAAACCGCCATTGAAAGTATATTTTACACCGTCATTGCCTTCAATAAATAAACTATGGTCTATGGTGCTTCTGAGTTCAACGTCTCTCAGTATGATTGACTCAAAATAAAGTCTCATTCCAAAGTATTCACCAACTTCATGAAAACCAGCCGTTTGAATGGAATTTTTAAGGTGTACTAAATACTGACCAATTTCTTTTTCGGTTTTAGGAAATAAATCTGTTCCTTCAAAAATGGTGGCAGTTTGGTTCTCCAAAAAATCTTCAAAAGTTTTTTCGTTAAGTACCAAATTTGACAGATGAGTTTTCTCTGATTCAAAGCTAAATCCTTGATGAACTAAGTTGTTTTTATCGTTGCTTAATGTTTCTAAACGATTTTTATTGAGTTCTAAAGATTGCTCTAATGCTCCAATTTT
Source organism: Arcicella sp. LKC2W (assembly GCF_034931005.1). NCBI lineage: Bacteria > Pseudomonadati > Bacteroidota > Cytophagia > Cytophagales > Flectobacillaceae > Arcicella > Arcicella sp. LKC2W. Next base: position 33,958 of record NZ_JAYGIN010000031.1, on the reverse strand, counting down.
CTCATTGGCTTCTTTTTGTCCTTTCAAAAACATAGCTTTTTCGGATTCCATCTTACTCAATTCTCGCTCTAATTTAGCTTTATCCAAAAGCATAGTATTCCCAGAAAGAATGGCACAATATTCTGCATAATTCATGCCGTTGGTTTCGTCCATGCCGCCCTCATCAATTTTTCTAACGCCCAATTGATTGGCTTTAATTTGGTTGATGAAAATACTTTTATTGAGCAATAAATTGAACTTATACGAATCTAATGTTTGCTCAACGGCATAGACAAAATTATGAATTTCATTGTTGTTAAACTGTCGAGCATATTCATTTCCTTGTCTTGCTCCCCGCCCGATACGCTGCTCAAATTCAGAAGGTTTCCAAGGAATATCCAAATGGTGCATGGCAATCATTCGCTTTTGAGCATTTACTCCCGTCCCCAAAGTAGCCGTTGAGCCAATCAATGCTCGCACATCGCCTGAGTTCATTTTATCAAATAGTTGTTGGCGTTGGCGGTCATTTTTAAATTGTTGAATGAAGGCAATTTCGTGCTTAGGAATGCCCAAATCCATTAATTTGTCTCGAATTGCTTCATAAACATTAAACCCTGTTGATTTAGAAGAAGGCGTACTTAAATCGCAAAAAATCATTTGTGTGGCTTTATAATGCTCGCCTTTTTGGTAAAGCTCCCATAATTTTAAACAGCACTGATTGATTTTATTATTAACATCGTCTTTGAAGTAAGGATTTATCAAACGCATATCCAAAGCCATTTTCTTGGATTCATTGGTGGCAATCAGCATTTTTGCTTTCTCTTCGCTATCAGTTAATTTTCCCCGATAAATCAGCGTGCCATCACCCGTATTGGCAAATTCTTGCAATCTTCGAGAGAAATCCATTTGTTCCAAAGTTTGTGGCAAAACCACCAATTCTGTTTTGGCTTTCGGTGGAAAAATACCAGCCATATCAGAAGTTTTATAATCCGTAATTTGACTGTAAAAAATGGCTAATTCGGGTACTTTGATGTACTCTCTGAAACGCTCTTTTTGAATGATATTATTAGTGATAGAAATTTCGTATTCTTTGGATTTAACGCCATAAGTGGCAATCCAAGAATCGAAATTAAAAATTTGTTGCTTTTTCATCTCCTTCGGTCGGAGATATTTAAAGAGTAAATACAACTCGTTGAGTGAATTGGAAATGGGCGTACCCGATAAAAAGGTAACGCATAAATCTTTGTTCTTTTTCTCCTGTAAAGTCCTGATGGCAACCAACATATTCAAAGCACGGTCAGAACCTTCCATACTGCCCAAACCAGCCACATTATTGTGCCTTGTAGAATAAGTTAAGTTTTTATAAATGTGTGATTCGTCCACGAAAATATGGTCAAATCCCATCGAATCGAAGTTTAAAACATCATCACGATGCCCCTTAATGGCTTCCATTTTGGTTTTTAGCTTGGCTTCGAGATTGATTTTACGTTTAATGAGTCCTTTGTGTTGTTGTTTGGTTTCAGAGCTTTGATTTAACTCGTTCATTGACGCTAAATCTTTTTGTAAATTAGTTAATTCATCTCCCAAAACCTTTTGAAATGCTTCGGAAGAATGGGGAATTTTCCCGAATTGGTCGTGGGTAAGAATCACGCAATCCCAGTTATTATTTTTGATTTGATTGAAAATTACCTCTCGATTCTTTTTAGAAAAATCAACGTCACCGCTGTACAATATACGAGCGTTAGGATAGGCTTTTTTATAAGTTTCGGCAATTTGAGCAACATTGGCTTTTAGACAAAGAATTAATGGCTTTTGAGCAACACCTAAACGTTTCATTTCGTGACTGGCGACAATCATCGTGAGCGATTTCCCCAAGCCTACTTGGTGGTCAATAATGCCACCATCTTGTTGTACGGTTGTCCAAATGGCATCTTTTTGAGATTGATATAAATCTGGAATTCCTAAATTGGTAAGGTTTAATTCCTTGAAAGACAGGTGCTTGCCATCGTATTGAGGTTTTACATAGCAATTGAATTTATGATTATAGGTTTGAGCCAATTGAGCCTTGAATTCTTCGTTTTGTTCTTCTAAATAATTGATGAATTTCTGTCTAATTTCATCAATTTTACTATTTACCAAAATGGTTTTATCCTTATCAGTGACGTAGATATTTTTCTTTCTAATTTCATCGTAACCAATGAGTTTTTCCATTTTGGGACTGGTATTGTACAAAGCGTGTTCCAATAGGTCAATGCCATTCACCCGAGTATTATCTGCCGCCACAGCATACAATGTATTAATGATTTCATTGCGGTCATATTTACTATTTGAGACAATATAATTATCGGTATTCTCCAAATAGTCAACCGTAACGCTATTAGAATTGAATAATTTTCGGGCAAAATCTTCGTAGATTTTTGGAGAAATCCAGCGTTCTCCCAAATTGAAATCTAAATCTTGGTAAGGAATAGGAGTAGGGACAACTTCTTTGAGAAAAGAAAGCGTTTGGTGAAATCTCTCCTTTTTAGAAAAGTCAATATCAAGCCCCGATTCTGCTTGTTTCTCAAACCTTGCTAATTGATTTTCTAACCAATTAATTTTCTCAATGACGTTTCCAGAAATAACGGAAGTATAGCCTTCGTATCGTTCTGTTTTGGGATTAAAAGCTATTAATTTCTCTGCTAAAAGCGTTTCTTCGATGAGTGGAATTGACTGATTCGCTAATTTTTGAATCATGGCAATGTCCGCAAAACCCGTTTGGTTGAGCGTTACATAGAACGCATCTTGAATCGAATATTCTTTTGCCTGATTAAACGCAATAGGATGATGAAAAATATCTGATTTAACAAACTTACCTTCCTGAACTCGCTCTAAACCAATGATTTCTTTGTTTCTCGGGTCTTCATCCAACACTTTTTTATTGGAATTTATCGCTCCATATCGAGTATGAAAATCATTGTAAAGTGTATTGAGTGAAGTCCGTAAACCTGCATATTCAATATTTTCTGTTGCTTCTAAACGATACAGTTTTTCGTATTCCTGCCGAATTTGAATGGCTAAACGATATAAATTCTCCACATTTTTAGGATAATTAGTTTCACTCAGATAATTACCAGAAATATCAAGTGTTAGTCTGCGTAGTTTATCATCATGAATCATCAATTGCCCATCGACTTCTCCTTCGAGCAATGGATATGGATAAGCAATTTTGGCAGGTTTTACCAACATTTTTTCGGGTTCTACACTGCCAAATAAATTCAATTGGAAAACATCTTTCGATTTAGTTTTGGGCGAAGGATTGAAGTTTAACGTTTGAGTCTGAGCAACTTTTGGCGTTGGTCGATAGTTAGCAGAAAAATCTTTTTGTAGAATTGCCTCCAAAGAAGAAGCAATTTGAGCGATTCCACCAGTTTTAAAATATTCAAGACTCGGTTTTCCGTACAAATCTGTTCCAAATTTTAGTTCATCGGAAATAATTGCTGTTGGATGATTCTTGAAAAATTCATTGATACCATATTGGGTAGGGCGAGCATTAGCGAATGAATCAGCCGAATTTTCCAAAAAAGAAGAACGAACCAATGACTGTTCAATAGGAGAGAGGTTTGTTTTCTGATTAGTTTTTTGAAGAATCAATAAATCAGAACCCGCTTCCGTGCCAGCAGATAAAAAAGTATTATTGGGTAGTCGAACCGCAGAAATTAAATTGGCATTGGCTAATAAAAACTGCCGAATGGGCAAATTGGCAGGACTATCCAAAACGCCTTGTGGCATAATATGAGCCATCAAACCACCGATTTTCAAGGCATCTAACGATTTTACCATGAAATAATTATGAATATTATTGGTGGCTAATCGCTTGGCTCTGTTGGGATTAAGATTGTACGCCTCATCAAAAACCTTAAAATTGCCAAAAGGAATATTAGAGGAAACTAAATCATACGTTTCTAACTTTTTCTTTCCTAACATTTCAAAACCATGATTAATACCCGAAGGGTTTAAGCCTTGTAAAATCATGGCGGTCAAAGCATCTTTTTCCATGAGTAGCGACTCCGATATTTTTAAACCTTGACTTTCAAAGGCTTTTTGAAATAAACCAGTGCCTGCTGAAGGGTCAAGATATTTTTCTGCTGAAACACCATGAGCAACTAATGTTTTCCCAAGCGACTCAATGACAGCCGTTGGTGTATAAAAACTGGTAAGAATACTGTTTTTGATGCTTTCGAGGTAGTCTTGGTATTTGTCCTGAGTAGAAAGAAATTGATGAAGTTCTTCAATAGTTGCTTTCAATTTGAGCGATTCAAGACTCCATGCTTTTATATCATCTAAGGGTAGCAATAACTCCTTGATTCCTCCCCAACCGTTGAATTTTAAAAGCATTTCTCGGTCTGTTCCTGCTGCAATTTGTTGGTTGGCAACTAAGTCAAAAGCCAAACGAATAGCCGCCAAGTTGTCTTTCAGAACTTGTTTTTTATGATATGACATGGTTTTAAGTTTAGAGAAAATGCAAAAGAGTATCTGAAAACGAATGGCTACATCTGTTTACAAATACTCTGATGATTATGGTAATAAGTAAGAATAACAAATTAATTAATTAATAATATTAAATATTGTCATCATTACGTAGGGGCGTATCGCATACGCCCAAAAAGTCGAGATGTGGGCGTATGCGATACGCCCCTACACAATATCAATTTATTTATTCCAAATAATTTGAGGTTTAAACTAAAAAGAAGGCATCGACTAAAGTAGAGATATTTGCCCCTGAGTCGATTTGAGAGCGGTATTCTTTAGAAAAATACAGCATTTTTTCACGAGTATCCGCATCAAAAGTATCAATTGAAAATCCGTAGTTTTCGGTCAGAAATCCTTCTAAATTGGAGAATGACGTTTGGAATGTTAAGAGATGTTTGTTGGCAATTTCTTCTGCTTCGGTAGCTTGCATTCCTGAGAGAATCAAACTTTCTGATTCGAGGTAGTATGTATCAATTCGCTGATTGATAAGTTCCTCCAAATCATTTTGAGCATAATAATCTAAAATGTCGGGGTGATGCTGAGAAAGGTAACTAATGACTGCTTTCTTTTTTTCAGTCAAAACGTGTGGGTCGAGATTGATGGTTTGATTCATAGGAAAAGAAATGTTAATTGAGTATATATGTAATTAATTGTTGCAAATCTAATACTTTTTCTCAATAAGGAGCAAAATATTGGTGAGATAATTTTTTTATCGGCTGTTGTGTTGTCCAAAGACCGTCTTCTCAGACCTTACGCACAAGCTTACGAAGACCATCTTTGGAAGTAATGCGAGCATACCCCTATCCCAATGCGGCCCATTCATGCCATCGCTCAAACCTCTCAAAAAATGAATGGCTGCATTGTGATAGGGGTAAGCTCGGTGATTTGAAATGCTTGCTTTTACGCTCTATTTCCCAAATAATATCAGCCATTTTAGCTATATTTGGGCATAAATTCATATTTTCTCTTATTTTTAAACACCCCCTATGAACACCGCTTCACACAATAAAATTGTTTCCTTTATTTGGTCTATTGCTGATGATTGTCTCCGAGATGTTTACGTTCGTGGTAAATACCGTGACGTAATTTTGCCAATGGTTGTTCTCCGTCGTTTGGATGCTCTACTCGAAATCTCAAAAGCTGAGGTAATGGAAGAACTCAGGTTTCAAACGGAAGAAGCTGGCTTTACCGAATTAGACGATAAAGGATTTCAGGAGGCTTCTGGCTATGTTTTTTATAATACCTCGAAGTGGACGTTGCAGTTACTCCATGATACCGCCACCAATTCCCAACAATTATTAGAATCAAATTTTAAAGAATATATTGATGGATTTAGTACCAATGTGAAGGAAATTATCACCAAGTTTAAACTCCGCAGTCAAATTAATCACATGGCTAACAAAGATGTTTTGCTGGCTGTGTTAGAAAAATTTACTTCTCCTTATATCAATCTAACGCCTTTTGAAAAAAATGACCCCGAAGGACGGAAACTTCCGCCGCTTTCTAACTTAGGAATGGGTTACGTTTTTGAAGAATTAATACGAAAATTTAATGAAGATAATAACGAAGAAGCAGGTGAACACTTTACGCCCCGTGAAGTAATTGACCTGATGACACACGTTATTTTTGACCCCATCAAAGAGAATCTCCCTGCGGTTATGACTATTTATGACCCTGCTTGTGGTTCTGGTGGTATGCTTACAGAGGCTCAAAATTTTATTAAAGACGAAGAAGGGCAAATTCAGGCTAAAGGAGACGTTTATCTCTATGGAAAAGAAATCAATGACGAAACCTACGCCATTTGTAAATCCGATATGATGATTAAGGGCAATGACCCTGCTAATATCAAAAACGGCTCTACTTTGGCAACCAATGAGTTTTCGGGTATTCATTTTGACTTTATGCTCTCTAATCCTCCTTATGGTAAATCATGGGCAAGTGAGGTAAAATACATTAAAGATGGTAATGAAGTCATTGACAAACGTTTCTTGATTAAACTCAAAAATTATTGGGGCGAAGCAGAAGACGTGGAAGCTGTGCCACGTTCATCGGATGGACAATTGCTGTTTTTGATGGAAATGGTTGATAAAATGAAACCTGCCAATATTAGCCTTACGGGTTCTCGTATTGCGTCGGTTCATAATGGTTCGAGTCTTTTTACGGGTGATGCTGGCGGGGGAGAAAGTAATATTCGTCGCTACATTATTGAAAATGATTTACTCGAAGCCATTATTCAATTACCCAATAACTTATTTTACAACACAGGAATTACTACCTATATCTGGATTTTATGCAACAACAAAAAAGCTAACCGCAAAGGGAAAGTGCAGTTGATTGATGCAGGGCAATTATACCGTAAACTTCGCAAAAATTTAGGGAATAAAAACTGTGAATTTGCCCCCGAACACATTGAGCAAATTATTGATGTTTACCAAAATCTTACCGCCATTGAACGTTTGGGCGATGAAGGAATTGCCAGTAAAGTATTTGATAATCAAGATTTTGGCTATTACAAAGTTACCATTGAACGTCCAAAACGCTTGAAAGCCCAATTTTCAGCGGAACGCATTGCTGATTTACGTTTTGTAAATAGTCTCCGTGAACCCATGACTTGGGCTTACGAAACTTTTGGCGAAAGTATTTATACCGATTTACCCAAATTTGAAAAGAAAATTATTGATTGGTGCGACGCTCAGGAGTTGAATCTTTCTCGCAAATTGCAAGAAACTTTGGTCAATCCGCTGACTTGGAAAAAGCAACAAAATATTTTAGAAATCGCTAAGGTTTTGATGCAAGCCATTGGTAATGAAGAATATAATGACTTTAATGTTTTCAAGAAATTGGTAGATGATGAGCTGAAAGCCCGTAAAGAAAAACTTTCGGCTTCTGAGAAAAATTTAATCTTGAATGCGGTTTCGTGGTACGGTGCTGCTGCCGAAAAGGTAATCAAAGGTATAAGTAAGTTTACCCCCGAAAAACTCAGCCAATTATTAGAACGTTTGGGCTGTACAGAAAGCCAATTAGCTGATTTTGGCTATTTCCCGACTGCTAAAAAATTAGAATATCTGGAATACGAAACGGAATCTGATTTGCGTGATACTGAAAATGTGCCGTTGAAAGAATTGATTTACGACTACTTCATCAGAGAAGTAAAACCGCACGTTTCAGAGGCTTGGCTCAATTTGGATTCTACCAAAATTGGTTATGAAATCAGTTTTAATAAGTATTTCTATCGTCATAAACCTTTGCGTGATTTAGAGGAAGTTTCAAACGATATTTTGGCTTTGGAAAATGAAAGTGATGGTTTGATTCGGGAGATTTTGGGTTTATTTTAGATTGAAATTAAAGCGTCTTAGATTTGGCAGACAGCGTCTGCCAAATTCAAAAATGTGATGATTGGGAAATAGAAGAAATAGCTATTTATCTTCAAATAGATGCTTCAATTGTCTGAAAAACAGACATTACTGAAACTTATTCGGACTTATATACTTATTAATGCAAAACCTCACCCCCGACCCCTCTCCGATGGAGAGGGGAGAAAAAAGCGGAAGAATGCTCCCCTCTCCATCGGAGAGGGGCTGGGGGTGAGGTTTTTAGGACTTGCATTAATAAGTATACAGTTCCGAACTTATTTAATCAGAAAACTTACAAAAATAAATCGTGGAAAATAAGGAATTAATCTTACGCACAAGTAATGAATTGTTTGCAGGAGTGGAACAACTGATTTTTTCAGCTCGAAAAAAAGTGGCTATTAGTCTCAACAAAGAAACGACTCTTTTGTATTTCAATATAGGTTACTACATTAATACGAATCTTAAAGAAAATAACCAATTACCCTATGGTGCTAAGATTCTTGCGACACTGTCGCAATTATTGACAAACTCGTTTGGGAAAGGAAAAATACAAAGTAGCCCAATATTTAACCGAATTACCCAGTAAAGAATGGTTTGCTAACAAATTGCACAGAGCCATAGAAATAACTAAAATGAACCAATTTAAACATGAACAATAACATACAAAAATATACCACCTATAAACCCTCTGGCGTAGAATGGCTGGGGGAAATTCCTGAGCATTGGAAGGCATTACATAACAAATACATTTTTAGATTAAAGAAAAATTTAGTTGGTAAAAAATCACATTTGTACGAACTACTTTCTTTAACACTTTTTGGGGTTATTAAACGTGATATGGAAAACCCACAAGGTAAATTCCCTGCTGAATTTGACACTTATCAAGAGGTTAAAAAAGGTGATTTTATATTTTGTTTATTTGATGTAGAAGAAACACCAAGAACTGTCGGACTCTCTGAATTTGATGGAATGATTACAGGTGCTTACACGGTATTTGATGTAAACAAGAGCTTTGATAGAAAATTTCTTTATTACTTTTATCTTAATTTAGATAATGGGAAGAGAATGAAGCCTCTTTATACTGGATTAAGAAATACGATTTCTAAGGACAATTTTTTCGCATTCAGAACATTAATCCCACCACTAAGCGAACAAACCCGCATTGCTGAATTTCTTGACCGTAAAACCGCCCAAATAGACCAAGCTGTTACGATAAAAGAAAAACAAATTGCCTTGTTAAAAGAGCGTCGCCAAATATTGATTCATCGGGCGGTAACTCGTGGTATTAATCCAGATGTAAAACTAAAACCCTCGGGCGTAGAATGGATTGGGGATATTCCTGAGCATTGGGAGGTTATAAAAACTAAATTTGCCTCAGAATTTATATATGATGGAACACATGGAAGCTATCCAAGAGTAGAGACTGGTTTCAGACTATTAAGTGTAAGAAATATTATTGAAGATAATTTTGTTTTTCGGGATGATGATAGCCGTATTTCGGAAAAACATTTTAAGGAAATTTCGAATAAATTTCTGGTTTCAAATGGAGATATACAATTAGCAATTGTAGGTGCAACCTTGGGAAAGGTAGCTATCGTTGAAAATTTAATAGAGCCAATAGTAACACAGAGAAGTGTTTGTACTATTCGTGCAAATAATGTATGTCTAACCAAATTTATATTCTACTTCATAAAAAGTGAACCTTTCCAAAACTACTTGTGGTTAAACGCAGGATTTTCGGCACAACCAGGTGTCTATTTAGGTACGATTCAAAATAGCTACTTAACAAGACCTCCGTTAATGGAACAAGAGCAAATAGTTAATTATATTAAAGATATATCAAAAAAGATTGCAACGGCCATTAAATTAAAAGAGCAAGAAATTGAAAAATTGAAGGAATATAAAAGTACCTTAATTAATAGTGCGGTAACGGGGAAGGTGCGGGTTTGAGCCTACGGAATGAATTCCGTAGTTAGTACATCGGTCGTCCCGCTGGGACTTTGTGGAGAGACTCTAATGCCATAGGCATGACCGATATCCTAACAACCGATTTTAATCGGTTGAAATCTGGAACGATGTGGTACAGCTCAAATGCCGTAGTCATGAACGATATTATAGCAACCGATTTTAATCGGTTGAAAATTAAATAAAAAATAATTTATGGCAAATACATACCATCAATTGTATATTCAAACTGTTTTTGCGGTAAAATACAGAGAAGCCGTAATTGATAAAGCATGGAAATCAGAATTATTAGCGGTTATTGGCAATTTAATAAACGAAACAGGTTGTAAAACTATCATCGTGAATGGTGTAGAAGACCACGTCCATTGTTTTTTTAAACTAAAACCAACTTGTTGCGTTTCTGATGTAATGAAAAATGCAAAAGCAAAATCCTCTAAATGGCTCAACGAAAGCGGATTACTTTCACATAGATTTGAATGGCAAATTGGGTTTGGTGCGTTTACATACAGTAAATCACACATTGATAAGGTTTATAAGTATATTTTAAACCAAGAGGAACATCATAAAAAGCAAACTTTCAAGGAAGAGTATTTGAATATGCTTGAGAAATACGAAATTGATTACGATGAAACTTATCTATTTGAAGAATTGATTTAAAATTTTCAAACCAATGAGACGACCGATTGCAACGGATTTTAATCGGTTGCTACAATATCGTTCATGCCTACGGCATTTGAATGATGAAAAAGTCCCATCGGGACGACCGATATTTTAACTACGGAATTTATTCCGTAGCAAAAGAGCAACCGATAACTTACCTACGGAATTTATTCCGTAGAAACCCCCAAAATCTATGAGTAGCACCACCAACGAACAGGCTCTCGAAGCAGCCATTGAAAAAAAGCTAACAGGTTCTACCCTCGAAGCACTAAAAGCACAATATCCGCAAGGCAATATTTTTGAAGTTGCCGAAAGTTACCGTTCGGGCAACGGCTATTGGTTGGGCAATCCGCAAGACTTCAACAAAGACTACGCCATTGACCAAAAACGTTTTTGGCATTTCTTAGAAAACACCCAAGCCGAAGAATTAGCCAAACTCCAACGTGCCAGCGATTGGAAACTCAAAATATTAGAACGCCTCGACCGTATGATTAAAAAATACGGCGTGTTACATATTTTACGCAAAGGATTAGAAGTTGAGGATGCCAATTTTACGATGCTTTACGTTTCGCCCTTAGCGTCGAGTGGCAAAACGGTTAAAGAAAATTTTGAGAAAAACGAATTTTCGGTAACTCGGCAAATCTGTTATTCCAAAACCAATCCCCGTGAAGAAATAGACATGGTGCTGTTTATCAATGGGTTAGCCGTATCAACAATTGAACTAAAAAACCATTGGACAGGGCAAAATGCCAGAGTTCATGGCGTAAATCAATACAAAAATAACCGAGACATCACCCAACCATTATTGCAATTTGGGCGGTGTTTAGTGCATTTTGCCGTTGACACCGACGAAATATTTATGACCACCCGTTTGAACGGCAAAGACACCTTTTTCTTACCCTTCAACAAAGGCGTAAATCAAGGCTCAGGCAATCCTGTAAACCCTTATGGGCATAAAACCGCCTATTTGTGGGATGAAATATTGACCCGCCAAAGCCTTGCCAATATTGTTCAACATTTTGTTACTTTAGACGGAAAAGCCAATGAACCACTTAACAAAAGAAATCTAATTTTCCCCCGTTACCATCAATTAGAAGTAGTAAGACGAATTTTGAAAGATGCCAGTCAGCAAGGAATAGGACAAACCTATTTAATTCAACATTCGGCAGGTTCGGGCAAATCAAATTCCATTGCTTGGGCAGCTTATCAATTGATAGAATGTTATCCGATTGACGACACCGTGAGAGGCAACCGAGGCATAGAAAAACCTCTTTTTGATTCCGTCATTGTGGTAACCGACCGCACGATATTAGACAAACAGATTAGAGAAAACATCAAAGAATTTTCACAGGTTAAAAATATTGTAGCTCCAGCGTTTAGTTCGCAGGAATTACGAACCAATTTAGAAACAGGCAAAAAAATCATTATTACCACCATTCAAAAATTCCCCTTCATCATAGATGGCATTGCGGATTTGAGTGATAAAAGATTTGCCGTCATTATCGACGAAGCCCACAGCTCGCAAAGCGGTTCTGCCGCCGATAATATGAACCGTGCGATGGGTAAAAAAGCGAATGAAGAAAACGAAGAAGAAATAGACACCCAAGATTTGATTTTGGAAGTGATGCGTTCACGCAAGATGCGGGGAAATGCCTCATACTTAGCTTTTACGGCAACACCCAAAAATACAACCCTCGAAAAATTTGGCGTAAAACAAACAGACGAATCATTCAAGCCTTTTCATTTATACTCCATGAAACAGGCGATTGAAGAAGGATTTATTTTAGACGTTTTAGCCAATTATACCACCTACAAAAGCTTTTATGAGTTAGAAAAATCCATTGAAGAAAACCCTGATTTCAAGACAAAAAAAGCTCAGAAAGTATTAAAAGCCTACGTAGAACGCCACAAAGAAACGATACAAACCAAAGCCGAAATCATGATTGACCATTTTATCGGAAATGTGGTGGCTACTAAAAAACTAAAAGGCAAAGCCAAAGCAATGGTGGCAACGCAAAGTATTGAGTCGGCGATTCTTTATTTTATGGCAATTCGTAAGATTTTAGCAGATAAAAACGTCAATTTCAAAGCTGTAATAGCCTTTTCTGGTAAGAAAACCGTGAACGGTATTGAACATACGGAAGACAGTATCAATGGTTTTGCAGGAAAAGACATCAAGGACAAATTTGATGATGATGAATACAAAATATTAGTGGTCGCCAATAAATTCTTGACAGGTTTTGACCAACCCAAACTTTGCACCATGTACGTTGATAAAAAACTGCAAGGCGTTTTGGCGGTACAGGCACTTTCAAGACTCAACCGTTCAGCCAATTCATTGGGTAAAAGAGTAGAAGATTTATTTATTCTTGATTTCTTCAATTCAACCGAAGACATAAAAGCCGCTTTTGACCCCTTCTATACATCCACAACCCTCAGCAAAGCCACCGATGTAGGCGTATTGAGCGAGTTAAAAATAGAATTGGACGAAGTGGGCGTTTATGAATGGAACGAAATAGAAGATTTTGTGGAGAAATACTTCAAAAATGCCGATGCTCAACAACTAAGCCCAATTATTGACACCGCCGCCGAACGTTTTAACGAAGCGTTGGAACTGGAAGAAAAACACAAAGCAGACTTCAAAATTAAAGCCAAACAGTTTGTAAAGATTTACGGACAAGTAGCGGCAATCATGAGTTTTGAGAATGAGCGTTGGGAAAAATTGTATTGGTTTTTGAAATTTCTGATACCAAAACTCATTATCAAAAACCCAGAAAATGATAAATTAGACGAACTCTTGAACAAGATAGATTTATCAACGTATGGACTACAACGTACAAAATTAGGGCAGAGCATAACGTTGGACGATAAAGAAACCATGATTGACCCACAAAATGCCAATCCGAGAGGAGTACGTGATGGCGAAGAGATAGACCCTTTGGATTTGATTATCAAGAGTTTCAATGAAAAGTGGTTTCAAGGCTGGAACGCCACGCCCGAAGAACAACGGGTTAAATTTGTGAGTATTGCCAGATTTGTGAGAGAACACCCCAATTTTAAAACACATTATGTGAATAATCATGATGTGCAAAACCGAGATTTGGCATTAATGCGAATGATTAGTGATGCTATCAGTCAGCAACGCAAGAGCGAGTTAGAACTCTATAAACTGTACGTAAACGACGGAGCTTTTAAAATGGCTTTGGAAGATTCTATTCGAAGAATGGTTGAGGTTAGGTAGGAGGTGAATATCGTTGATTTTGGGAAAAAACGTTTTGCAGATTCGCAATCAGATTTCCCAAAATTGACGAGATTGTTAGGCTTGTAGCGTTCTTGACACTTTAAAACTTGCCCTAAAAAGAGCCTTAATCTCGGCAGATTTTTGTAGCCCCGAAATTTATTTCGGGGAAATAACGAAAAATTCAATCAAAATTTCTTGAGAATGGGATATTAAAAGATTTGTTTTATTTTGTTTATTTTTTGCCATTCACACCATCTTTATGTGCTTGATTTAGTTTAAAATTCTTCTCAAAATCTCGCTCCATCCGTATTTAATAAAATGTCTTAATTCCTACTTTCCTGACCTACTATGTTAGACGTGAAAACAAAAATTAATGTTTTGATAATCATGTTGTTAGGAAGTCTTAATTCTTGCTTTTTTATCGGAGGGTTAGGACTGTTTTTTCGATGATATTTACTCCGTAAAGTCTTAATCCTTATTCTACTGGAAGTTGAGTTGATGTATAAACGTAGTCAGCGTTCAAAACGCTGACTACGTTACGTTTTAATCCTTATTCTACTGGAAGTTGGGTTGCTGTTTAGGCTTACAACCTAACATGAGATATGTTCTTAGTCTTAATCCTTATTCTACTGGAAGTTGGGTTGCTGTCAGGTAGGGTCATTGCAGGGGTGAAAAGAAAAATGGTCTTAATCCTTATTCTACTGGAAGTTGGGTTGCTGTCCAAACTTGGGGCTATCCTTGTATTAATTATATTTATGTCTTAATCCTTATTCTACTGGAAGTTGGGTTGCTGTAAGTCTTATGTAAACAGTATTTCAAATACCTTTGAAGGTCTTAATCCTTATTCTACTGGAAGTTGGGTTGCTGTTCAATAAGAATGGTATATTATATTTTACAAATAATGTCTTAATCCTTATTCTACTGGAAGTTGGGTTGCTGTCAATCAATAAAGAATTAAAAGGGCTTTCCAATAGTGGTCTTAATCCTTATTCTACTGGAAGTTGGGTTGCTGTTTTGCGTGACCTTCGCCTTTACGGTTGCAAGTGAGACGTCTTAATCCTTATTCTACTGGAAGTTGGGTTGCTGTAAAAGTAAGGATAATTATCCTGATGATTTAGTGAATTTCTGTCTTAATCCTTATTCTACTGGAAGTTGGGTTGCTGTTACGGTATAGGCGTACTTTGCGAAAATAACCGAAATTAGTCTTAATCCTTATTCTACTGGAAGTTGGGTTGCTGTAATATCAGTGCTGATTATTCAGACTGTACGTACCTTATGTCTTAATCCTTATTCTACTGGAAGTTGGGTTGCTGTAGCAGAAATTACTATACAGTTGAAAATGGAATAGCTTGTCTTAATCCTTATTCTACTGGAAGTTGGGTTGCTGTTACATGGAAAAAGAACCAACAGAGAATCATAAGAAAAATGTCTTAATCCTTATTCTACTGGAAGTTGGGTTGCTGTAAAAATTAAATCAAGATGAAGTTATTGAATTCTTGTCTTAATCCTTATTCTACTGGAAGTTGGGTTGCTGTAGAAAAATTCATCTATATTTATAGATTTTCAATTTCTGTCTTAATCCTTATTCTACTGGAAGTTGGGTTGCTGTTTTGCTAATAATTTATTAAGAATGTGTAATTTAATGGGTCTTAATCCTTATTCTACTGGAAGTTGGGTTGCTGTTGGTTTATCTAAGGCTCGACTCCTCCCGCAAATTTGGTCTTAATCCTTATTCTACTGGAAGTTGGGTTGCTGTTGCATGATAGTAACAACATTGAATTATTTAGAGGTAATGTCTTAATCCTTATTCTACTGGAAGTTGGGTTGCTGTCCATGAAAAAATTAAATGTAGATAAATTAAAATCTTATGTCTTAATCCTTATTCTACTGGAAGTTGGGTTGCTGTAGTTTATGATTCAATTTATGAAAATTTAAAAATTTAACAAGTCTTAATCCTTATTCTACTGGAAGTTGGGTTGCTGTTTCAATTAATGGAATTTTGTAACAGACTCACTCAAAGTCTTAATCCTTATTCTACTGGAAGTTGGGTTGCTGTAACACTTTAAAGGCTTCAAACATTCAATTTAAGAGAGTCTTAATCCTTATTCTACTGGAAGTTGGGTTGCTGTGTTTATGCTGATAGCATTTTAGATGCTTTGGATAAATGTCTTAATCCTTATTCTACTGGAAGTTGGGTTGCTGTTTTGATGAAAGAAATTGAAGAAAATAAAGTTATTTGTCTTAATCCTTATTCTACTGGAAGTTGGGTTGCTGTCAATAGGAAATGTAAGCAAAGAAAATATTGAGAAATGTCTTAATCCTTATTCTACTGGAAGTTGGGTTGCTGTAAATTCGTCTTTCACATGGTAGAAAATCTTATACGTTCAAGTCTTAATCCTTATTCTACTGGAAGTTGGGTTGCTGTATTCGTCTTTCACATGGTAGAAAATCTTATACGTTCAAGTCTTAATCCTTATTCTACTGGAAGTTGGGTTGCTGTAATTAGAAATATGAAAGTAGTAAATAAAAAATATCATATTGGTCTTAATCCTTATTCTACTGGAAGTTGGGTTGCTGTAGAGAAATAGAAAGTATTTTGAATACTTTAGATTATCTGTCTTAATCCTTATTCTACTGGAAGTTGGGTTGCTGTTAATTCTAAACATAATGTAATAAAATTGAAAACAAGATGTCTTAATCCTTATTCTACTGGAAGTTGGGTTGCTGTTGTAAAACAAATACTTCATAAAATAAGAAAATAATTTAAAGTCTTAATCCTTATTCTACTGGAAGTTGGGTTGCTGTTGGAAATTATTCACAATGGATTATTACAGGAGAAAAGTCTTAATCCTTATTCTACTGGAAGTTGGGTTGCTGTATGATGTACTAAAATTAAAAAATTATTGTAATGATAACGAGTCTTAATCCTTATTCTACTGGAAGTTGGGTTGCTGTGAAAATTAAAAATAATTTCATAAATTTATAAAACATTTAGTCTTAATCCTTATTCTACTGGAAGTTGGGTTGCTGTAGCACTTTTTCGTAATGTGCTGTAATATAGGTAATTAATTAATAATTTTGCTGTAAATTTATATTTTATCATGGAATGTCAATATCAAAAAAGGTACATTCATCAAATCGTATTCACAAATATACTCAAATAAAGTTAAGAATAATGAAACCGTTTCAAGACATTAGTCGATAGCAATTGCTTTCCATCCCCAAATCTTTTTAGAAGAATCGAACGCTCTAATTGCCTTGCCAGTTACCAATCCCTCTTTATTCATCACCAATGATTGCTCAATAAATACATTTTCTACAAAACCTGCATTTCCAACTTTTTTTAAGATACCCGAAAACCCCTTTTCTAAATGTATAGGAATTGTATCATCACTTTTAGAAGCTGTTATCACTTGCCAAAAAGAACTGTCTGTATTGTTAACTTCGACTAATGAAAATTCCATAAATGTTCCAACATTTACTTTTACCTTCAATCTTTCATAGTTAAAACCACCAGAGACATTTTCGCTAACAAAAAATTGAGCCGTTTTCTTCTCAGGGTTTATTTTCCAAATAATGCCCTTAAACTTAGCTGTATTTTGTAAAAGACTTTCTGCTTCAATACTATGAGTTTTATATAAATCATGCACATTCGTATATTGATTAGCGTTAGAAATCTCAGGGAGTGATAACCATTCTCTCAATTGTACAGGAATTTGCCATTTATTGCCAACTCGAATCTCTATAATATTATCAATTTCTACCCTTGCGGCATTCCATTCTTGTCGAAGTATCAATAATCCAATCATTCTCTGACGCACTTTTACCAAAAAATCAGGTGATGCTTTACAAAGTAGAGCTTTTGCCAAACACGCAAATTGCATATCCATATTTGTTGGATGTAGTTGTGCCAATAAATCCCAAACCCAAAAATCGGTCTGCTTTTTTTGAGCAAATGGAATGATAATCTCCTTTGCTTCTTCAAACTTTCCTAAGTTGAGTCTTAGTACAGCCCGATAATAAATAAGATAAACCATTTTAGATTGCTCTTTCGATACCTTATCAAGTTTTTCTAAAAACGAATTCAAATTATAGGTTAAATCAGAAAATTTATCATTTTCAATGAGCGTACACCAAATTTTAGCAACCGCAATATAATACCGTTCCACCAGTGCGGGCATAGCCTTACCGTTAGCCATTATTTCGGGAAGATAGTCTTGTGTTTGAAACTGGTTAAATTTGTCAAAGTCTCGACAAAATAACTGATGGGGTATTTCAGTCTGATGTTTTAAGATAGCCTTCAAAAGTGTACTATTTCCCAATGATACGTTATGAGGAATTTTTGACCAAAGGTCATAAAACATCGTCCAACACTCCCCAGTTGTTGAATTATCCAAGCGAAAAAAGAGTTTCGCCACCTGCCAACAAAGCTGCTCCCCAAATATTAACTCTTGATTGTCAAGGGTTAAATGGGCAATCATTGCTAAGTAATCATTCAATTCGCTTACCGTATTGCATCGAGATTTGATTAATTCGATATATACCCATCCCGCCGCCCGACGATTGTACAAATTGTTAGGTTCTTGAGTCAATAAAACATTTACCAAAGCTAAAGATTCATTGAGTTGTCCTGCCTTTCTTAAACGAGTTACCTCCTGAGCATTGACGATTACATTTTGAGTAGTATTGAAGATAGTAGGGGATTATGTGAAAGTTTATTTTAAAAGAACAAAGTATGTTTGGGGGCAGCAATAATTTTAAATTCAAAAGATTTCCCGATGCAAGTCAAGCTATTGAGCATATCTTCGCCCACAGGTAATACCAAAATGCTATCTTGATTTTCGTAACAAGCCTGCATTTTACGAAGCGTAATGGTAACTTCTTTTTGTAGTTTTCGATGGAAACGGGCAAAATAAATTGACTTTTGTACCCTAATACAACCTTTCTGTATCAGATATTTCGCCATCATATTCCGTATTTTAGTATTTTCAATGTCATACATAATAAAGCAATACATATCTTCTGAGCGTTTTAGTTTTTGAGCATTTTTAAAAAAATCAAAGAAACCCTTTAACCCTTCTGGAATTGTCTCTGGAATTTTATCAAGGGCAACAAGCTCATTAATTTGTTTTTCAGGTAAAAAAGGTAATCCTGCCATTTTCCAATCTTCATTCAATTTCGTGATTGGTTTAGGGAGCGTTTTTTTCTTTCTTGGCATACATTTTTAGTTAGGTGAAATAAATCCTACCAACGAGACTTCCTCGGGGATAGGTTTAGGAAAAAGAAAATCAAAAATTGTTTGATGTAGTAACTGATTTAGCTTATCATCTATTCCTGTTTTGGGAGAAACTACCACAGAATAGCCTTTTTTACCATAAAAAACATTCACCTCTGCTTTTCTGTAACCTTGTTTAGCTATGATTTTTACACCGTATTGAATAGGCTTTTGTTCAAGAAGTTCTAAGCCAACTTGGGTACAAAGTTTTTCAACCTCAGTAAACAACTCCGTTATTTCTTTCGGAACAAAAATATCCTTTTCAATACGAACAGGCGTATTTGGGTTAATTTCCCTTAAAATAGCTTTATAAGCAGTTTCATTAATTACTCCTTTGGCTATGTTTACATTTTTATCTTCCAACACAGCTATTTGATTTTCCTCAGTATAATGACTTGCTCCAGTAGCTTCAAAAATTTCACTCATAATATTTAAAGTGATTCCAACTGCCGAAGGATTATAATACACATTGGTATCATAAGAGAGAAAACACGCTCTACTAACATCAGAAGTTTTTAGGTCTATGAAACCAGTAAGACCCACTTTTACCCCAAACTTCTCTGCAAAGTCACGATACGCAATCTGAAACCCCTGAGCAGACACAAGAGGTTCTGATAATCTAAAAATTACTTTAATACCTTCGCCACTTGGTGAAATAAAAGCCATCAACACACTATCATCAGCCTTGATAGCCTCTGGAATTGAACCATCAAAATCTGTCAAATGGTCAATGTCCAAAATAATAAAGTTGACAGCATTAATATTGTCAATTCTACGGCAGTCTTGTTGAAAAATCCCCCCTACAATATAAGGAAGGCGAGTTTTTAAAGCTCTGTATGCAGTCTTATCAATATTACGTAGTTTCTGCAAACGAGCCACTTCCTGAGCTAATGAAGATGGTTTTTGCCCTGAAATTAAAGCAACAACGTCTTCAATAGTTACTCTCTGAAGAGTCTCAGAAGCAGATGTAATGGCAAAGCCTAAAGAAAGTTGTGGAGTAGTATTGAAGGTATATATCGGTTTAAATGTGATTTGATATGACAAACTTAAAGCAATAAAGTGTAATCTATTTTCACTTATATTTTTTTCAACATAGAGGCTAAACGTTGAGCTTCCAATTCGAGATGATTTAAGCGGCTTCTGCTCAATCCTTCCAAATTTATTAGTTCTTCTAAATACTCATTGATACTTTGAATCAATATTCTTTTGCCATAAGTATTCAACCAAAATTGTTGATTTTCAACATCAAAAAACTCCTCAAAAATTACTTCTTGTAAACACAAATGACACACCACATAATCAATCCAATGTCTAAATTTTTCGATAAAATCATACACCAAAACAGGACGATTATATTCATCACGGTGCATAACGCCAATGGCTGGGTCAATTCCAGCTCTAATCAAAGCCGATTCGCAATGAGCATATAGCATTCCGTAGCCATAGTTCAATAAACAATTAAACATATCCAATGCAGGGTGTTGCGAACGCCTTTCAAAACGATATTTTTGAGGTAAAATTAGTTTTATCCCCTCAAAATAATACTTCGAGCAACTTCCTTCAAATCCTCTAAAAGAGGCAAATGTTTCAGAAAAATCTTCATGCTTAAAATTGACAAACTTTTCAGCATATCTGTTTATTTTTTGTAACAAAATATCAATAGGAATTTCTGATAGTAAAGATAATAATTCAAGTACATTGCTTTGATTTTCAGCTTTTTGCTTTAAAACTGTTCGTACCCATTCCACACCAGCCGAGCTTTGAGAAAACTTCAACTGATTTTTACGAATTGTTGAAATTGAACCGAAAGTATTTCCCCATAATCGTCCAATCGGATGCCCCTTTCGGTTAACAAATAGCACATCTGTATGATGGTCTAAAGCAGTCTGTACTACCTCAAATGAAAGTTTAGTAGCCGAATGAAGGTGAATAACTTTTACCTCATGTACCGACACAAATGCCACATTTTCACCAGAACGAATACAATAACGCCCATTTTTAACACTAAGGCTACTACCTCTTTGGTTGATAATCAGTTGAGTTGTCTTGAAGATTTTTTGGGGTTAAGCTCTTTTAAATGTATGAGCATTGTTAGTGAATAATTCATTCTTAGCACGTGTAATGCCAGTGTAAAGAAAACGCTGGTCAGTGTCAGGCATCCAAGAATTGAGTAAAATGGTATTCCATTCGCTCCCTTGTGCTTTGTGGCAATTAAAGGCGTGAGCATAATTTACTTGCATTGCCGATAAAAATTCATCATCACAAATATTTTTAGAACTTCGATAAGCAGGGTTATTCTTATTGGCTGATGCAAAAAGAGCCTTTTTCTTGTCGTGCGTAACCAATTTAGGATTCTCTAAAGCGTCCAACATAATTTTTGTTGATACCGTAAATGCCTCATCTCCTTTATTAAAAAGAGCCAATTCTACCTCCATAAATCTCAATTCGGCAACGGTGCGTACTGAACCCGTAGCAACCACTTTAGCAACCTCACCGCTTGGAATATACGTAAAGTCTTTTCCAAAATAGTTTCGATTAAGCACAACTAAATCATTTTTTGCTAATAAACCTCTTAATCCTAATTTTTCACGTACCATTTTATTACACCTGTCAATGTAATCATTCGAGTAGGCTATAATGGAAACATTCTCAGGATTATTTATATCATACCTTTGCAAGTATAAATCCGTGACGTGATTTGGATTGTACATGGCTCTGCCAATATTGGCAGTATAAGCCTGTTCTTTTTCAATGAAAGAACGAAGTTCATAAGCAGCATCTAATATATAAGAACCCTCAGACTGACGCATAACTCTCGACAATCGAATCATGTTACCCTGTAATTGAAAAGTCTTTTGTAGATAAGACAAGTCCAGGGCTGGCGATTGTTGATGAGCTTTATAACCCACAGGAGGCAACTGACAGTCATCTCCAACAAAAATAATTTTATTGGATTTATTCCCCTGTTTGATAAAAGCAATCAAATCTGAGAGCATAGGTGTGTCTGATTCAAACTCCTGAGAATTACTCACTAAGTTGCTAATCATTGAACTCTCATCAATGATATAAACTCTCAGTTCCGAAAATTTATTAGTCTTCCGTAAGAAACGGACTTTGGCTTCATCTTCATTAGTTTCAGGAATATACACATGAGCATGAATGGTTTCAGCCTGAAAACCAGCTTTTGAAGCAATATTTTTGGCAGCACGACCAGTCGGTGCTAATAATTCAAAACCAATACTTTCTTGATTTAAAAAATCAGCAACCGCCTTCATAATAGACGTTTTTCCTGTGCCAGCCGCACCTTTCACAATTAGAAAGTCCTGCTCATCGGTCAAGAACATCTTGATTTTTTCAAGAATAACAACTTGTTCAGTAGTTGGAACAAAAGGAAGAAATGAAGTAATGTTTTGTGTTGTATTGAAGATGGTAGGGGGTTATGTTAAAGATTTGTTTTCTTGTTTCGGATACAAAATTGGTGTATATTAGTGTAATATAATTACACAATTTCAATAAAATGGCAAAAACAAAGAATCAATTTAATAGATTAGAAATATTACACAATCTATTGGCAAAAGGTACTCCAGTTGGCTGGACAGATATAGAGAAAAGCTATTTACACAACGGGATAAAAGTTACAAAAAAAACAATTTTCAATGACCTTCATGATTTAGAGGATTCTTATAGAGCTCCAATTAAGCCTGAAAAGGGAAAATATTCTTACACTAAACCATACTCTTTTTTAAAAAGATTTAATGTAGATGATTCAAAATTTGCAGAAGAATTACAAACCCTCTTACAGCAATTTGCCGAATTTCCTGCCTTTAATGGTTTAGAAGACATTTGGCTTAAATTAAAAGAACGTATTCCAAATACTACCAAAGAACACATTGTACAATTTGAATCAAATAATGATTATAGTGGATTAAAAAGAATAAATGAACTATATGAATCGGTTAAAAACAAAGAATGTCTTAAAATAAAATATCAAGATTTTGGAAAGGAATTGCGTGAATACACCATAAGTCCCTATCTTCTTAAAGAGTATCATAACCGTTGGCATATCTATGGATACGAGCATAAGAAAGAGAAAATCTATAATCTGGCATTAGATAGAATTGTAAGTATCACCAAATCGGAATTTATGTTCAAAAAAGCCAAAGCGAAGGATTTAGCTTTTTTGAATGATATTATTGGTTTTACCTATTTATACAATCACAGAACAGATACGTATGCCCAATTGGAAACAGTGAAAATTAAAGTTGAGTCAAAAAGAGCTAATTACATAAGTACCAAACCTTTACATCACAGCCAGAAGGAAGTAGAAAGTACAGAAAACTATAAAATATTTGAATATCGTTTGAGAATAAATAACGAATTAATAGCCAAAATACTGGAATTTGGCAAAGATGCAGAAGTTTTAGAGCCTGTAAGTTTAAGGGAGGAGATTGTTGAAAATGTATTGGGGATGATGAAAATATATGAGTGAGTTTCATGTATATTTAGGAATTGTATTCCTAAATATACATGAAAAGATAAGGGCGGTCTTTAGAGTAAATCTTCAATTTCTTTTCTTATCACGTCATAAATTCCAAAACCTTGAACATCGAAGATTTTATCGAGGTCAGATAAGAGACCTTCTATTTTATATTCAATACCTAAAATTAAATTAATTTGGTATCTATCAACTGCTTCTAAACCATGAGCTAACTTATTTCTTTTTTCAGATAATAATTCAAGTTTATCACCAATTTTTTGATAATCGGATGAAGTAGGGTCAAGCACTTGTAATATTACGTAAAATGCTTTTCTACTTGGATTATTTAACCAAATACCTTTTTCTTTAAGTTTCTCTACAATTGTAGGGTTAACTCTATTTAACTTATCAATCCATGCTTGATTTAAATCGCTCTGTCCTAATGCTACATTTCTGTACTTTTCAGTTCTGGTATCAAGAAATTTTTCTACTTTTATTCTAAATAAATTTTCATTTAGTGTAAAAATTCGCCATAAAAAATCACCATACTTTTTTTGGTGACAAGAAATTTTTGCAGACAAGTATAAATCTTTTAGTTTTTCATTTTTAGAAGTTGGGATTTGCAATATGTTCTTTAGTTGATTACTTATTTCACTCCTTCCAATAAGATTATCAAAAGAATTCTTTAAACTATCATGTTTTAATTCTAATCGATTTTTTGTGTAAGTTGAAATGTGTTTGATAATCGGATTATCTGTTAATTCCGAATCAATAAGTCCAAAATCATAATCAGCCAAATGCTTTAGAATCTTTTGCTTGTTTAAACTACTCAAAAACTTGGAAGGGAAATCTAATTCTTTAAAATCAACTCCTTCTGCTTTTTGAAGTTGCTTTACTTTTCCCTTAAAGGTTTCAATCAAACGTAAGATAAGGGCTTGGTTAATTTGGTCAATACCTCCTTGTGGATATAAAAAAACTTGTTTTACCTGTTCTGAATATAGTAAAAGGTGATTTATTCTTTTAAAATCATCATACTGATAACCTAAATCTGTAACATTATCTGTAATTGCAAATTGGTCAATTTCAGTATTTATAAAGAAACTATCTTCTTTGATTAATTTAGAAATTATATCGGCATAGTAAACCGAATCATTTTCTTTGTTTTGAAACTTTACCCTTCCGCTTTTAAATGCTTCTTCTTGGTCAGTATAAACAAGCATTATTACATCAAGTGATACATTTTTTTGTTTTAGGTATTCAATTGCTGGTCTTATAATCGGAAAATCAATAATTGGTTGAAATAAAGCATAATACTCGTCAATTACCTTTCCTGTTGTTCTTGGTGAAATAGTGTAATAATCAGGAAACTCCTTACTTGGTTGCCTTACTTCAAACCTAATAGATGAATCATTGATACGTTGAACAAAGAACTTGGAAAATCTCTCTCCTTTTTCTTCAATCACTTCAAAACTATTTTCTTCTATCTTATTTACAGGTAGCTGAATTTCTCTCGTGCCAAGTGTAATAACTAAATAATTTTTCATATCAAAAATTCTTCAAAGTTTTGTGTACTGATAATTTTCTTTTCAATTGGTTGATAAATTTCTACAAATGAACTCGGAAATTTAGCCTTTGCCTTCGGATTCCACTTGAATTCGTAAGCATACATTTGTCCCCCTTGTTCTTCTATATAATCAATTTCTTGTTGGGCATGTGTTCGCCAAAAATATCCTTTGGCATTACTATTATTGTATTGATTTAATTTTATACGCTCACTAATCAAAAAATTTTCCCATAATGCTCCAATATCTCCTCTTATTGCTATTGGGTTAAAATTACCGATTAGGGCATTTCTGATTCCATTGTCATAAAAATATATCTTACGACTGGAACTGATTTCATTCCGAATATTTCTACTAAATGGATTTAATCTAAAAATTACGTAGGCTTGTTCTAATAAACCAATATATTGCTCAACCGTTGCACGGTCGATTCTGAGGAGTTGAGCCAATTCATTATAAGAAACCTCAGAACCTACCTGCAACGCTAACGCAATCAGCAACTTTGATAGGATTTCGGGTTTACGAATTCCTCCATAATTAAGCAAATCTTTGTATAGATAACTACTTGCCAACTGTTTTAATACCCCTTCTTCTTGCCCCAAATTATTAATTACATCAGGGTACATCCCATAAATAAGACGAAGTTCAAATTGTTGTTTTGAACCTAAATAGCCAAAATGATTTGTTAGTTCAGCCCAACTTATTGGGTACAAATTATATTCCCATTTACGACCCGTTAAAGGTTCATTAATATTACTGCTTAATTCCAAAGCCGACGAACCACTAACCACAACTCTCACGTTTTTGATTCGGTCGTGAATAATTTTCAATGTCAATCCAATATTATGAATCCTTTGTGCTTCATCAATAAAAACGGTTGTATAATTCCCAATGATTTGTCTGAGCTGTACTTCTCCAATATTTTCGAGGCTTTGTTGTGTTATAATATCGTCACCATTCAAAAATAAGTATTGCCCTTCTTGGCTGCATAGTTTTTCCAAAAGTGTCGTTTTTCCTACTTGACGTGGCCCTAAGACAATCAAAACTTTTCCATCGTTCCAATGTGCCTCTAAATGCGATTGCAATTTTCTCTCTATCATTTTATATAAATTTATAGAATCTAATCTATAAATTTATATAAAAATATTGAATATTTTAGATTTATTTAGGAACTTTGAATGAAACTCTTACTATTCTACCTTTCTCCATAACTAAACTTACCCTACAAATAAAACCTTTTGGTTGTGAAGCAGAATCTACCATTTCAAACTTTTTTTCTTCATAGCCTTTCACAAATATCTTTACCTTATTAGGCTTTCCGCTCTCAATTACCTCTGCATCTACCTCTAAGTTTTTTGTTGGAAGACCATCATACATTTTAGGCTTTTTGGCTTCTTCTTTTGCAATTCTTTGATTCTCCAGACGTTCCGCCTCTGCTCTTACTTTTTCTACTGCATCCTGAGCGTCTCGTTCTTTCTTTAAAGTTTCTGCTTGTTGGCGTTTTAGTTTTGTTTCTTCATCCAACAAGGTTAATTTGATAAAACCCATCGGTTGAAAGACTCGACTACCTTTTGAATCTGTTTGAAAAGCTAACTTTCTGGACTTATATTTTCTTTTTCCATTACCATGCACACCAGTATTTACGTAATCTTCATACTGCCAATCTCCTGTAATACTGTGGAAACCAGAACCTGCCGCTAATCGTAATATACAGGATTTACTTGAATCTAAATTATTTGCTTCTTCTTTTAACTTTAAAAGCTCTTCATACGCACTTTCAGAGTTATCATCAAATTTATATTTTAGATAAAACTTAATTTCTTTATCTAAAAAAGAGAGTGTATGCTTATTGATTATTGAACACAATTCTGCCATCGGCTTATTAATAAGCCAAGATTTTGTGTGTGAAGGTGGAATATTTTTTTCAGGGGTTTTATTTTGAGAAAAATATAATTGCTCAATAGCTTTCATTTTAAAGGAAAGCATCATTGTTGATTTATCTTTTGGTGCTAAACTTTCATAAGTAGTAGTAAATTCACTGTTAAAGTTTTGATTTGTTTCTCTATTGTGTTTCCATCCACCAATCCAATCTCCAGAATTATTATGAAGGTTGAAAATTTTTGTATTTTTTAATACAGTTCCTTCAAAACAAACATCAGTAAACTGAAAATATCGCATAATGGAATTATCCGCCCCCCCTAAAAGTTTGGTATTGGGGTCTCTAAATTTCTCAAAATCCGTTTTTTTAGAAAAATGATTCATTAAAACAGAAGCAATTGCCCCTTTGATTGAACTACCTGGAATATAAGGTTTTCCATTCATTCCATTAAAAATATGGCGTTTTAACTCACTCCCAGATGGGTTTGGAAAATTGAAGTTTTTATTTGAAACAGATTCAATATTCAAATTACCTATTAAACTTTCAATCGTTATATTTCTATCTGCTCTCGTAAAAGCTAAGGTGATTTTATCTACCGGTATAACTTTACACAATTTATTAAAATCCAAAATCCAAGTTTTACTGTCTTTTGCAATAAAATCTATACCTTTTTGCCAATGGTTTTCTCCAGCTCCGCCGATATGTGTCGGAGTCAGTATTTCCACTTCAAAAGTATTAGTAATAGTGCTTTTGTCTATGTCTTTCATAATTTTACTGGTAAGAATAAGGCTTTGCCTACTCTGTAAATTGGATTTTCGATTTTGCTCGGAAGGGCAGGCAGTAAATCAACAGTCTTTCCTTTAGAAAATGGCTTAGCAGCATTAATTCTAAAAACAGAGCCTTCTTTAAACATATAAATAGAGCGTTTTCTTAATTTATTATGCGGTTCAGAAAGCCATCCACCACGCTTTATGATTTCGTATTTTACATTTTTATCTTCTAATATTTCGGCTAAATTAGATTTGGATTCAGGGCAAAAAAGTGACATATTCATGGCATAATTGGTATTTTCTGCAATTTCTATATCTATTTTACCAAAAGAAACTTTAAATTGTCCATTACCAACTGCTCTATCCGTCCCGATTCCATTTTCTGCCAACAGATTCAAAGCAGCCTTCACTTGTTTTCTAATAGATTCATTTTCATATTGAACTAAACAAAACATTCCTGACCCTTTTTTGAAAAATATTCGCTCAGTATAAAAAGGCTTAGAATCTTGTTGTTCATCTCGTGGGCGTTTTATTCTTGGTTGTACATCACTGGTCATAAAATCTTTGTCTATTGCATCGAAAGTTTGATAGCTATCTTGAATCGAATCAGTCGTACTTGCCACCTCCTTATTAGAAATATAGCTTTCAAAATGAGGGATATCCACATATTTTATCTTTTTGAATTTCTTTGCATCTTCTGTTCGCACCTCACTTTTACCAGCATTTGGCTTCAAAAATGGTTTTGCAAAAAAATGGACCATCTCATTCGTCTTTAATTTTGGTGTGAACGG
This sequence comes from Arcicella sp. LKC2W, assembly GCF_034931005.1. NCBI lineage: Bacteria > Pseudomonadati > Bacteroidota > Cytophagia > Cytophagales > Flectobacillaceae > Arcicella > Arcicella sp. LKC2W. The sequence goes on along the minus strand of NZ_JAYGIN010000031.1, from coordinate 5,494 downwards.
GAACAAACTACTTATTGTAAAATCAGGAATGGCTTTTATCCATTCAGTTTTGCCAAGTATTGCCCATGATTGCATAATAGCGGCATGAATAGTATCTGAATGTATTGTTTTTTCACTTACACCATAGTCATCAGCTCTTGCATTACTGATATGCAAAGGAGCTGTAAACTCAAAATAAATGACTTCAAAAGATTGCTTCATTTCAGGTTGTTTGGTTTAAATACTCTTCTGCTGTTTTATGAATAGGTTCAAATAGTTTTATAGACACTTGTCCATAACCTCTTGTACCACTACCACCTAAATAATCATGTTCCAATAAAGCGATTCCACTTTTCAATAATGATATAAACGCTGTTTCGTCCGAATCTTCCATTACATTAATTACAAACTCAATGTCGAATTCTGCTCCAGCAGGAACACGTTCAATTTGTCTTATTCCTCCATTTTTAGCTGTTCCTGTTAATCTGTCTATCACGTTCTCAAATTTTACCTCACTGTAAGGCATATCTGTGAATTCTGAACGTTCTAATAAATCTGCTGACTCTGCTGTTAAAATAGCATCTCTCACTAAAATGCGAGAAGGATTTCCAGTATGGTTTTCATTTCCAAACCAGCCAAAAAGTTGTGCTATTATTATACTTGTTGCGGAATATTTTTTGAACGAAGTATCCGCATTTGCACCCATAGCTACCTCTAAAAGACTACGAATTTTTCCTTTCAGAGAACTTCCAGGAATGTAAGGCTGATTATTATTTTTTCTGCGAATTATAGGGCTATCAACGCCACCGATTTCTACATTTTCCTTACTGTCGCCAATGTGTAAACCTGAAAGCAGTGTAAGTTTCCCTTGTATTATTATTTTTTTCTTGAGTTTCATTTTCTTGATTTTTAATAGTTTAAAAATTATTCGCCACCTGCTGCTTTGTGATAAGCAACAATTGCTTCCAGTACATTAACGAAATTCTGAAATTTAGCTTTATCTTCTTTAATTTCTTGTATCATTGGACTTAATAATGAGAACAAATCTTTTATTTTTGATTTACCTTTATCTCTACCCATTGCATAAGCTAACTTTGGCTCAAGTAAAAGAATTTCTCCTTTTGCTTTTTCAAAACTTGCTTGAATTCTTTTTATTGACCCAAAGAATTTTCTAATTTGGGAGGTAGAAAGTTTCCCAACCTTATCTTTGGCAAAGCCTTCTTCTTTGGCTAAATACTCACCCCATTCTTTTATCAATTTTAAATCTTTTATCCCTTCTGAAAGGATAGAAACTGGAATTTTTTCTGGCATTATTTCTTATGTTTAAGGTTGTAATTTCTTTTATCTCTTAAAATCAACTCAGCCCAACGAGAGGCTACTGCAAATACATCAAATCTAATTGAGTTTTCTCTAAATTGGTTACACAACAACGCTATTTCTATCACTTTCAAAGCGTCATTTTTCTGCTTATTATTCTTTGATTCGTACCTTTTTAAAGAATATGCGGCATTCCACTTCCATGATAAATTAAGATTACCTTGTTTGTCTTTCTGCTTAGATATTTCGTACCAATCAAACACCTTTTGGAGAATGCCATGAGAAAGAACAGGATTTTCTGCATTGAGATGTTCAATCCAGAAATCTTTAATTTCCTTGATTAACGTAAACTCTTCCCAACCTACGGCAATACCGAATAGACACAAAGCATCTTTTTCCTTTTTATCACTCCTTTTAAAGTCTTTCGCTAAATGCTCGGCTTCTCCTGCTAAATCTGCCGCCTTAGCGATTGGAAACTTTGGAGTAACAATGCTTATACCCGCCGAAATAGTAATGTCATCTCTACCTGTAAATTTCTTGAACTCTTGTTGTACTTCCTCTGCAAAAGCAATGATGTTATCCCAACGACCCACCGCAAATACATCATCTCCACCCGAATAAATAATATTTACCCAATCTTTGTAGGCTTCTTTAGAGCGAATCGTATTTAGGTAGCCACTAAAAAACCAATCTAACTGTCCCGACAATGTCGCATAAGCAGAAAATGATGCCGTTTCTTTGTTAAAGCCTTTAATAAATAATTGTCCTAATCCGTCAACGTCCATTCGTAAAATAGCAAGTCTGTTAAATAAACCAGCACATTCACTTTTCACTATGAGAGAACCCTCTTTGTCATTATCTTCTCTTTCAATACCAGCCAGTTGCTCAAAGTTTTTGGATTCTCCTTTTTTATCCAGTGCCGACTCACTACCACCATAAAAACGGAAAGAATATGCGGTATTTTTTGCACTGGTACTTTGAGGCTTGATGAAGTTTATTTCATTTTTTACCGTTAAACAAACTTCTGAATTTTCAGTTTGTAGTAAATCTTTGTTTGTCAATAACCAATAGTTCCTACCAATTAAAGACTCGTAATTTCTAACCTTCAAATTTGGCTGGTTACTTTTTGAAAATATGAGATAGTCGTTCTTAGCTAAAGCTTGACCTATTTCTTTCTGCTCTTTGACTTGTGATGAAATTTTAACGTCATCATCAATTTTACTTATTTCATCTGATTCTTCACCTGTAACCGAACAAATTGCTTTTTGTCCGCCGTGTCCAATACCTTCATCGCTAAAGAAGTTTTCATAATCAGCTAAAAGTAAGTTCTTGAATTTTTGGTACTTCTTCTCAGCTGTTTTTTCGCTTACTTTTTTCCATAAATCACCGAGTGTTTTATGTTCTTTTTCGATAATGACCGTTTTTTTGTTTAAATCAAAAGCGAAAGCTTCAAAGCCCATACAGACATATATATTACCCTTATACTTACTCCAGATAGCGTTTTTTATCTCTTCTTCAAGCTTGTTCAACGCATCTTTTACCGCTTGGGTATTAGGGAGTAACATAAAAAACTTGCCACCACTGCTATAAATAATATGGCTAAGAGTCGTTTTCGTCTTCTGGATAATTTCATTTGCAATTTCGTCCAGCATTAATTGAAGAGAAAACGACCTTCCTTTTAAACTTTTTGATGCAAATTTTGAGGAAATATCATAGATGAACTTTTGAATACCAGATACATCTACACAAAGTAATAGTAGAGGTAAATGCCCTTGTTGCAAAGTCAACTTTTGGTTATAGTTAAAGGCACTCAAGTTTTCACAATGATAATCATACAAAGATTGAGCAATTGCACCAGTTATCTTTAAATGGTCAAACAGGCTATTGTCTGCTAAATCAATGGTAGAAGCAGGAATACACCAGCAATATTTTTTTAGTAAATAGTGTAAGGAGGTATTAAAAACTTGTAGCGAATCGGTTGGTAAGTTTTTAAACTCTGCCGAAAACGCTGTCCACAGTTCAGCATATTCATTTTGAGAAACTCCAGCTTGGTATTTTTCTGTAGTTGGAAAAATATTATTTAAGGACAATTTAGTTAAGTTGAAAGCAGTTTTTGCGAACTTACTTTCCGAGTTATTTACCTTTAAATTCCCAAAAATGCTGATTAATGGCTCTTCTTTGAATTTAAGTTTTCCTCTTTTTACTTTGTCACCTTCCTGATATTCAGAAGTACTTCTGTCAATTCCACTTGCCCACCAGTCTGCCAACTGAACAAAAGCTTGTAGTTTTGACGCTGGTTTATGATGTTGAATAGAAATATTAACCAGGTTATCTTGGCTACTCTTGTCATATATTCCCAATTTTTCAAACATCGCTAAATTATCTTCAAAAAAAAGCTGAGTCCAAATAACGTGCTGATACTTAAAATACCCTTCTTGAGAAGTTGGGCAAATGCTATCCGCATTCTTCATAACAAATGGATATTTAGCTAATTGGGGTGAATTATAGTATGACACATCCGCTCGTTGCCAAAACTTACCAATATCGTGCAGTAATGCAGCTAAGTGTATTATATCTCTTGTTTGATTAGCCATAATTATATCTTCTTTTTCTATCTATTTTTTATCTGTGAAACCGTACCAAATCCAAGGCTAACGCCTTTCCCTAAACCCACAAAGTCGGGCAAAAACACGTTACTTCTAAAACGGATGTCAAATGCCAACAACTTTTGTTGCTTATAGGGTACTATTTTGGCTTTAATTAATTCGTCTATACGTAATGATATTTCTTTATCAACATCCCATTTTACACCTTTGGCGAAAGAAATAATATTAGCTTTCAATATGTTTTCTAAGAATATGGTTTGTGATAGTTCGTCTTTTAAAGCCTGATATTTTTCGTAATTTTCTTGATTAAGTGCTAACCAGTTATATAGGCGATATTCAAAATGTTTTTCCCATACTTGTAAATTATACTGTTGCATCTGTAGGTTTTTAACAACCAAAGAAACAGGTCGTTGCCCAATGACAATCTCCATATTAGTGTTATTAAAAAGATGGTGTATTTCTTCTACCCCATAGTCTATACAAATGATAGCAGGGTTCTTTCCAATACGTTTATATTGAATTACAGGATAGCCATATAGAAACTCACGGTCGTTGAGGTGATTATGGAAAATGATATGCTCGTTACCAGCTTTGGCAATCACAGCTCCACGGAAAGCAGGGATTTCATAGGCTTCAATTTCGGTATCGAACTGAATTTTTAGGAATCGAATTTTAATCATTGATTTAGGTTATATTCAGATGCAAAGTAAGGACTAAATAGTGTAAAGTAATTACACTATCATGATAAGTCATAACTGCCATTATATTTTACGAAATGAATTGAGGGAATGAGGGGAATATACTAATGAGGTGTTTGAGGTAGATTGAATTCATAGTTAAAATGTAGTTAATTGTTAGAGTGAGTTATCAGTTACAAATAAACGAAATAACTTTTAAATATTTTAGCGTAGAATTACCTAATGTTCAAAATGTTTTATAAACAACGTGATTTCATTCCAAAGCTGCTTGTATAAATAGTGTAGCTAACTCTTGATGATAAGTAGAAAATATTTGAATAGATATTTATTACTCCTGATAAGGTTCTCTATATAATTTGTACCTCTTAAAGCAACCGCAGGATATGTAGAAAGTTATGGCGATTTAGAGTTTATTGAAATATTTCCATTAATTCAAGTTCCTTTTTACCCAAAAATAAAAAGTATCAGGTATTTCCTATTCAAGAGGATTTGATGTTACCGCTCAGAGAAGTGGCATTGGTATTTGCAGCATACCTTGAAGATTGGTGGAATATTGAAAATGGTGTGGTCTGTATTGTGGTAACCAAAGATAAGGGGATTATATTGAAGAGGGACTATAACTTTTCATGAAAGATTTTGTCTCAGTCATATCTGCTGAGCATAGTTGCATTTTGTGCTTCTTTGAAAACATTGCTATTCCTTTTCACATTAAAGACCAATATTCTATAATACTCAACACAAATCAATTAAAATGTAATTTGATTAAAGTAACAACAATATAAAATCATGAAACACGATTTATGTGCGATTTTAAGTTTTAGATTTTGTTTGGCTTAGATTTTATAAAACCTCTCATTTTTGTGGAACGCAATGATATAATTTTGATGAACATCA
>NZ_JAYGIN010000030.1:0-69067 GCF_034931005.1 Arcicella sp. LKC2W | reverse complement strand
TGACAAATTTTATTTTGTGCAAAGTTAAAGTATTTTCAATATATCAAAGAACTTAACAGCCCTGCTCCATCGGAGAGGGGTCGGGGGTGAGGTTTTGCATTAATAAGTATATAAGTCCGAAACTAAATACTAACCCTACTTCTATCCAATTATTTGTAGAAAAAAATCCCCAATCAATACAGATTTATGTAGAATTTAACCCTCAAAACTTTGATTTATGGCTTGGAATACAAATTTGAATGTTAGCAGAAACATTTAAGGATTTTCAAACCTAAACTCAACATGAAAAATACTACAACTGAAAAAATCAATATGAATGGAATGGGAGCAATTATACATGAAAACGGCGTTTTCTTCCGAGTATGGGTACCCAATGCAAAAAATGTTAGTGTAATTGGTTCTTTCAATGATTGGAATGACTCAAATGATGCCTTAACTCACGAAGAAAATGGTTACTGGGGTGGTAATATTGAAAATGCCAAAGCAGGTGACGAATATAAATTTTGTATTGAAACTACTGAAGGGAAATTACAAAGAAATGACCCTTATGCTAAAGAATTAACCAATTCAGTGGGCAATTCAATTGTGTATGACCCTACTATTTTTGATTGGCAAGACGATGATTTTCAAATGCCTTCTTGGAATAATTTAGTTATTTATGAGCTTCATGTTGGCACTTTTCATGTCAAAGAAAAAGGTAAAATTGGAAATTTTCATACGGTAATCGAAAAGTTAGATTATTTAAAAGATTTAGGGATAAATGCTATTGAAATTATGCCTCCTTTTGAGTTCCCTGGTGGATATTCATGGGGTTATAATCCTGCATATCCTTTTGCTATTGAGTCTGAATATGGCGGAGCCGATGCCTTCAAAACCTTAGTAAAAGCGGCTCACGAAAAAGGAATTGCGGTTATTTTAGATGTTGTTTACAATCATTTTGGTCCTACTGATATGGATATGTGGCAATTTGATGGTTGGAGCGAAAACGGATTAGGGGGCATTTATTTTTACAATGACTGGCGAGCAAAAACGCCTTGGGGAGATACTCGTCCAGATTATGGTCGTCCAGAAGTGCGTCAATATATACGTGATAACGCCATGATGTGGTTGGAGGAATTTAGAGTGGATGGTTTACGAATGGACATGATTCCGTACATCAGAAATGTAAATGCCGATGAAGACCCGAATACAACTTTACAAGAAGGCTTGAGTTTATTGCGTTGGATAAATTCGGAAGTGGCTACTAAATTCCCTTGGAAATTAACGATTGCAGAAGATTTACATGGGTTAAATTCTATTACAGACGGTCTCGGACAAGAATGTGGTTTAGGATTTGGAAGCCAATGGGATGCCGATTTCGTACATCCTGTGAGAGAAGCCATTATTACCCAAGAAGATTCACACCGAAATATGGAAAATGTGAGTCTTGCCATTTTGAATAAATATAGTGGAGATTCTTTTAAAAGAGTAATTTATACAGAGTCGCACGATGAAGTTGCCAATGGCAAAGCACGGGTAACGGAAGAAATTGCTTCGGGCGATGTTAATAATTGGTATTCTAAAAAGCGAGCTTCACTCGGTGTAGCTTTGGTGATGACTGCTGCGGGAATTCCGATGTTGTTTCAAGGACAAGCACTTTTGGAAGATAAATGGTTTTCTGATACCGACCCAATTGATTGGAAACGCCAAAAGAAATTTAACGGTTTTGTTAATTTGCATCGTGATTTAATTCAGCTTCGTCGCAATTTCAATAACAATACAGAAGGACTTTCAGGACAGAATACCGAATTACTGAAGATAGATAATGAACGTAAAATAATTGCCTTTCATCGTTGGCAAAAAGGCGTAAAAGGCGATAGCACCGTCGTAATTCTAAACTTCTCTAACACTACTTTTGAAGATTACGTCATTGGAATGCCAGCCGAAGGTGAGTGGAAATTACGTTTTAATAGTGACTGGGAAGGTTATGACAAAGAATTTGCGAATTTTATGTCAACCAATGCTATCGCAAATCAAGGGGAATATGATGGTTTTCATTTCAATATTCAATTTTCAATTGCCCCTTATACGGCATTAATTTTTTCACAGGATAGAGACTGAGCGAGCGAATGAGGGCATATACAGAAAAAGGGAATACTACGGTATCCCTTTTTTAGCTTTTTGAAAAATAAATACTTATTTTGATTAAACATCGTTAAATTTTTAGCTGAATCAGAAACTTAACGGACTTCATACGTCTTAAATTTGTATTTTAGCAATTGAACCTGTTTAAACTTTCTCTTTCGACTAAAACCATGTCTTTTAGAACCCTTCAAACCAAAATTTTATCAACGTAGCTCTGCTATGTTGATAAAATTTTAGTTCAAAGACTTCAAAAATACACTAATTTGTATTTCAAAACAGAAAGTTTAAACAGGTTCATTATCATATTTAGTAAACTAAAAATAGCATGAAAAAATTAAGCATGATTGCCCTATTGATGACAATTTTTGTGGTCAATACCTATTCTCAAACTGCTGACGAAGTATTCCAAAATCATTTTAAGGCTGCTGGCGGAAAGGAACTTTGGGACAAAGTAAAAACGTATTCGTTAAAACAATCTTTCGTTTCAAATGCCCCGAGCGACTACGAAATGGAGGTAAAAGCGTCTATTCCTGATGCTTCTATGTTAAAGACGAAAACTATCATGAAGCGTGGTTTTGTCTATGCTATCAATCCGACGGACGCATTTTATAAAATCCCAACGGGAAGCCGTGATAAAGCCATTGTTTATGATGTAAAAGACCTAAGTGATAAAGAAAAAACAAATATGAAACGTGAAGTGGCGGATATGTTCGCTACATTTTATGACTATCAATCAAAAGGTTATATTGCCACTTATGTAGGTTTAGAAGTAATGGGAGCTCAAAGAGTTCATCACATCGAGCTTGCTGGAAAAGACATTAAATACGATTTGTATTTTGATAATATCACCAATTTGTTGACTAAGCAAAAAGAAAAATTATCAACTGGCGAAGAAATCACGAAGGAATACAACACTTACGCAACGTCAGATTTTGGTATTATTTATCCATCGGCAGGTACATATTATAGCAGTATTGACAAAAGAAACGTAAAAATCGCTTCAACAATCGTCTTCAATCCAACTTTTGATGCTACAACTTTTAAAAGATAATTAGGTTTGAATTGATGAGTTTATGGATTTGCAGTCTTTAAGTTATAATTCGGTTCAACTTCCCGAAAGTTTTAAACTTTCGGGAAGTTCCAATTCCAATAAGCTATCTCATTCTCTATACAACTAAAAACCAACACTTCCCCCTCACTTAACCAATCCTAAATGCGGCAATTTTTTAAAATAACAGGTATTATTCTTTTAGCTTTAGTCTTACTCGTGGTAGGATTATTTTTTTATTTACAGACATCGGCAGGGCAAAATTTTCTGACACAAAGAGTTACTTCCTATCTGAAATCTAAAATTGATAAGCCTTTTAGCATCAAAAAAATTAGCTATAAAATTCCTGATTGGATAGCCTTAGAGGGTGTGTATTTCAGCGATAATCAAGGAGATACTTTAATTGATGGGCAAAAACTTTATGTCAATATGGATATGCTTGGTTTATTGAAAAATCAAGTTTCCATCAATGAAATCAACCTTGAGAATATTAACATTAATATCAAAAGAACGCTACCAGATACAACTTTTAATTTTGCCTACATCTTAAAATCTTTTGAAACGCCCAACACAAACACAAAAATTGATACGGCAAAAGGCATTCCTTTAAAATATAAAATTTCTAATATTAAGCTCAAAAATGTTCGGGTTAAATATTTGGATGACGTTACAGGAGTTGATGCAAAAGTTTATTTGAGTAATACACAAACCTCTTTTTCAGATTTTGACCCTGCAACTTCAAAATACCATTTGCATAAATTAGCCTTAGATGGTGGAAATATGAACCTCCGCCTTTTCGCTTCAATTCCAAGCACAAAAAAAGTAGAAAATACCCCTTCCGATACCTTAGATTTTTCCTTCACAGAATTTGATGCTAAAAATATTAATTGGAAAATCACCGAAGAAACTTCTGGATTAGTCAATTCTGTAAAATTAGGACGACTCAATACCAAAGCAAGTCAGGTTTATTTATCAGGAGAAAAAATACATCTAAAATCCGTCGATTTATACAATACTGATGCTTCCGTTACATTTTTGAGAAAGAAAAGCATTCAAAAAACGGGAAATCCAACTTCTGCAGCTCAACCCAATAATTGGAAAGTATCAGTTGATAAAATCATTTTTGATAAAAATAATATTACCTACCAAGACCAAAACCAACCTTTACAGAAAAAAGGAATCGATTACAACAATCTAAAAATCAATAATTTAAAACTTAATTTAGAACGACTTTATTATTCAGAAAATAAAACTTCTGGTTGGATTTATAGTGGTTCATTTAAAGAAAAATCAGGTTTTGAATTACAAAATCTCCAAGCAGATTTTGCCTATACCAATCGACAAACTTTCCTTAAAAAACTTTTATTCAAAACTCCTCAATCTATTTTAAGGGATGAATTTGTCTTGAATTATAACTCTTTCAATGAATTAACCGATAATATTGGAAAAGTTAGGATTAAAAGTAACATCAAAAATAGCCAGTTGGCATTTAAAGATATTTTGTTATTAGCTCCTGATTTAGCAGAAACGCCACCATTTAAAGGCAATGAAAAAGAGGTCTTAAAATTTAATGGAGGAATCAGCGGAACAATCAATAACATGAAGGTTTCGCAGTTTACGATGACAGGATTTGACCAAGTTAAATTGAATATACAAGGACAAATTACGGGCTTACCCGACGTGAATAAAACAGTTTTAAATCTGAACGTTCAGGAATTATCAATTACCAAAAAAGATTTATTAAAAATTGCTCCCCAAGGCTCAGTTCCTGACAATATTGAATTACCTCAAAAAGTGGTAGTTCTTGGAAAAATCAGTGGAAAATTGGACAATTTAGTGCTGAATACAAACCTAAAATCAGACTTAGGAAATGCGTCGTTCAATGGGAAATTAATCAATATCACAGCAGATAAAAATCAGCAATATGATGGAAAATTAGCTTTTGAGAATTTTGAAATGGGGAAATTCTTAAAACAAACAGAAAAAATTGGAAAAATCACGCTTTTAGCCGATGTAAAAGGTACGGGCATCGACCCAAAAACCATGAAAGCAAGCATTAATGGCACTATACAACAAGCTGAATTACAAGGATATAATTATAAAAATGTAATCATACAAGCCAATTTAGCCAATCAAATTGCGGAGCTGAAAGGGAATATCAAAGACTCAAATATTAGCTTAGATATTGATTCTAAATTTGATATTTCTCAACCATTTCCAACCATAAAAGGAAATGTAAAAGTTACCGAACTGAATTTAAAAGCACTCGGTTTTTATGCCGATAATATTGGAATCAGAGGCGATATTGATGTGGATATGCAAAATACAAATCCTGATAATCCGAGTGGGACAATTACCATTAATCAAGGGACATTATTACAAGATGGTAAACCTATCAAAATTGAAAATACAACCTTAACGGCAAGTAATACCGCCGAAGGCAAAAAAATCACGATTGATGCTCCTTTTGTAAAAGCAAACTTGAAAGGAAATTTCAATTATTTACAGATTTCGGATATTATTGTTGGTACAATTAATCGCTATTTTGTGATTCCAGACGTTGCCTACAAACCAATTTTAACGCCTTATAATCTTTCAATTGATGCAAAATTTGTGAAACACCCTGTTTTACAAGCATTTGTCCCCGCACTCACCCGCTTGGATACGTCAAGATTTACGGCGAGTATTGATAGTCAGGCAGATACCATTTTTAGAGCTAATTTAACCCTACCTTATCTGGAATATGATACCATTCAAGTATCAAAAGTAAAATTTGCCATGACTGGAAATGCCCAAAATTTAACTTACAATGGCGGGCTTGATGGGGTAAATTTCACAGGTTTTAAAGTTCGCAAAACAAGTTTGACAGGTGATATAAACAACAACACAGCCAGCTTTAAAGCAACCTTCAAGGATTCAGTTGAGAAAGACCGTCATCAAGTGGTTGGTTTAGTCCAAAACATTGATAATCAGTATCAAATAAAATTTAAAAAAGACGGTTTATTGCTAAATTATGCCTCTTGGAACGTTGATTCTACGGGCTATATTCAATATGGAAAATCGGGGTTATTGGTTAATCATTTCAATATTGAAAGAGGAATTCAAAAACTTAGCGTGAATAGCACAACTTCTACCCCGAACGGACCAATTGACATTTCTGCTGATAGCTTAAATATTCAAAATTTCGTAACGCTATTTGTGCCAGATTCGACCTTGGCAGGTGGGAAAATTGATGGAAAAATTCTCTTGAGTAATTATATGGAATCTCCGTCATTTACAGGTGATGTACTTGTGACTAATTTCCGTTTTCAGAAAACGCCAATTGGAAATTTACAGGTAAATGTTTTTAATGAAACTGCCAATAAAATAACTGCAAAAGCAAGTCTGTTGAATCAATACAATGACATTCAATTAGCTGGAAATTATTATTTGAACACCAAAAACTCGCTCGACCTCAACTTGATAATCAACAAATTGGCTGCTGAAACGGTGGAAGCATTTAGTTTTGGACAATTGCGACGTGCCAAAGGAAATTTGAACGGACAAGCCAGCATTAAAGGCTCAACGGACAATCCATTCTTGAAAGGAAATCTAAACTTTAGCAAAGTCGCCTTTGACGTATCGCAATTGGGAAGCCGTTATTTGATTGATGAACAAAATCTAATTTTTGACGGACAAACCATTCGCTTGAAGCAATTTACGGTGAGCGACACATTAAATCAGCCTCTTAAAGTTGATGGAACAGTTGTTTTGAGTAATATTCCGTCTGTAAAATACGATTTAACGATTGATACCAAAAACTTTATGGTACTGAATTCTACCAGAAAAGACAATGGTTTTTTCTATGGAAAAGGGTTTGTAGATGCTAATTTAAGTTTGCAGGGAGTTTCGGAAAAAGCAAAAATAGAAGGTGATATTAAAGTACGTGAAAACAGTAAAATTTCGGTAGTTGTACCTGATAGTTTTGATGAATTGAGCGAAAGTGAAGGAGTTGTAGTTTTTGTTAATCATAAAAACCATGCGGAAAAAATAAAGGCGGATTCACTTCAACAACAGCGTTTTATTAATGATTTTGTTTCGGAAATATCGCTAAATATTGAAGCTGATGAAAAATCGGAATTTACGATTGTTGTGGATGAAATAAATGGTGATAACCTTGTGGTTAAAGGAAATGCCCGCCTAAATGCAGGCGTAACTGCCGATGGACAACCGTATATTTTGGGTTCTTATGATTTAACAGAAGGAAAATATGGCTTGACTTTCGAAGTAATCAAAAAGCAATTTTCGATACAAAAAGGTAGCAATATTGTATGGACTGGCGACCCCATGAATGCAGAGGTAAATATTACGGCGATTTATACCGCCAATACCGCTCCGTTGGATTTAATGGAAAATTCTGTTACCGAAAATTCTGCTTTATACCGTCAGAAAATGAACTTTGATGTGTTTTTGACTATGGCAGGCAAATTATCAAAACCTGATGTTTCCTTTCAAATAAAAGCTTCTGAAACACAAAGATTGATTTCGTCAGATGTGATTACAAACGTGAAAGATAGATTAGCAAAATTGGAGATGAATGAAACCAATAAACAAGTTTTTGCCCTTCTAATTCTTAATCGCTTTTTTTCTGAAAAATCTTCCGATTTCTTCTCTACCAGTAGTGGCGGAGTAAATGCAGAGGCTTTTGCCAGACAAAGTGTTAGTAAGTTGTTATCCGACCAATTAGACAGATTTGCTTCAGATTTGATAAAAGGAGTCAATCTTGATGTAAATTTATCCTCAACACAAGACTTTTTCAATGGTGAAGCAAGCAGTAGAACAGACCTAAGTTTAGGACTTTCAAAAGCATTTTTTAATGATAAAATTGAGGTAAAAGTTGGTAGAAATTTTGAATTGGAAAATACCTCAAAAATCAGCAGAAATCCTGCGGAGGTTTTCGATAATATCAACGTAAATTATAAACTAACCAACGACGGAAGATACTTATTCAAAGCATTCCGAAAAAATCAATTTCAGTCAGTTTTAGAAGGTTTCATTGTAGAAACGGGTATTGGTTTTACCATTACAATGGAATACGGAAAATTTAACGAAGTATTCCAGAAAAAACAGAAAACAAACTAATTTATGCCATCAGTGATAAAAAACATACGGACTTATATACTTATTGACGCACAACCTCACCCCCGACCCCTCTCCGATGGAGAGGGGAGAAAAATGGGGTCGAATGCTCCCCTCTCCATCGGAGAGGGGTTGTGGCTGAGGTTTTTTCGTCTCAAATTTAACTTGCGTCAAATAGTATATACTTCCGAAAACATATATAAAACTTCTGTAAAACACAGCCTTCTGCTCATCCTTTTGGTTGTGCTACTGAGCAGTTGTTCGGTAACAAAAAAACTTCCTGCTGGTGAAAGTCTATACACAGGAGCAACCGTAAAAGTGGTCGCTGATTCTGCTATAAATAAATCGGAAGTAAAAAATATTCAAGCTCAACTTACTGAATTTGTAAAACCCAAACCAAATGCCAATTTGTTCGGTTTTCCGTATAAAGTATGGTTTTACTATCTATTTGGTGAACCTAAAAATGAGAAGGGATTTAAAAGTTTTTTCAGAAAACGCTTTGGCGAACCACCCATTTTAGCCAGTAAAAGTGTAACGGCTGCCAATGTCAAACAAATCAATTTATTATTGAACAATGAAGGCTATTTTCGTTCATTCGCAAAGGGAGATTTAATCGAGAAAAACCGTAAATCTACGGCAGTTTACACGGCAACACTTCATCAGCGATATTATTTGGATAGTGTTTCATTTTCACCGCAGGATACCTCCATATTGGGTAAAGCATTTACAAACGCAAAACAAAATTCTTTGCTACAAAAAGGCTCTCCTTACCGTTTTGACTTAATTTCTGGAGAAAGAATTCGTATCGATAATATCCTCAAAAAGAGAGGTTTTTATTATTTTCAACCAGATTTTATCATTGTAAAAGCAGATTCATCCGTAGGAAATCACAAAGTAAATTTATCCGTAGAAATCAAGCCTACAACTTCGCAAGTTGCCCGAAAAAATTACAGAATTCGGGATGTACACGTATTGGCAGATTATGGGGAGAAAATCTTTGCTGATAGTGCTAAAAAAGACCAAGAGATTGTTTTTAACGGTATCAGAGTTAATGACAAAACACAATCGTATAATCCCAAAATATTTTCGCAAGCCATAGCATTCCGTAGAGGTGGTCGATATAGCAGTAATATTCAAGATATTTCACTATCGAGATTAATCAACCTAAATGGTAATTTTAAGTTTGTAAAAAACACGTTTGAGTTAGTACCTCGCTCCGACTCTGCCCTCTTAGACGTGTTCTATTATTTAACGCCTTTGAAGGCAAAGTCTTTCCAAGCTGACATTAACGGAGTTACCAAGTCAAACAACTTTACGGGTACTAATTTGAGTCTTTCGTGGTTGAATAAAAACACTTTTAAAGGAGCAGAATTATTTAAAATAACTGCCACTGCTGGTTTAGAATTTCAAGTTGGGGGAATCAGTCAAACATTGGGTAAAATAAATACAAGTCGGTACTCCATTGAAGGAACATTAGCCATTCCGAGATTTACGATTCCTTTTTTCACGATAAACCCACAGCGAAATCAAGCTCTGCCTAAAACAAATATCAGTGTCGGATATGAGGTATTAAAAAGAGGTGATTTATATAGTTTAACCTCACTGAAATCTTCAATGGGTTATGCTTGGAAACAAAATAGTATGGTTGAGCATTCCTTTACACCTATTTCAATCAATTTAGTAAAAGGCGACTTTTCATTTGAATTTGGAGAAGAAATTTTCCGTAGTGATAATCCTATTGCTATTTTAAAAACATTAGACAATACACTCATCATGAGTTCAAATTATAATATATCTTATACGCCAACTCCCAAACCCCAAAGTAAGCATTTATTCAGATTTACTGGAGGTATTGAAGTAGCAGGAAATTTTGCCAACTTACTATCAAAAATAGGCTCTTCGGGTTCATCAAATACCTTAGTAGGCGTTAGTTATGCACAATATGCACGATTGGACGGAGATTTACGATACACCTATAACATAAATAAAAGCCTACAAATTGCTAATCGCTTTGTGGTGGGTTATGGTTTGCCGTATGGTAATTCAAATACACTTCCTTATCTAAAACAATATTCTGTAGGTGGAAATAATAGTATCAGGGCGTTTGCGGCCAGAAGTATTGGACCAGGCGAATACTTTTCTTCTGGAGAGGTAAATAGCGTTGTACTGGGGAGTCAAACAGGAGATATTAAATTAGAACTGAATACTGAATTAAGAGCGAAGTTTACCAAATATATAAACGGTGCTTTTTTTATTGATGCGGGGAATGTCTGGATTCATCACTTTGAAGAAGACTACGGTGCTACGTCTATATTCGGCTCTGATTTCTACAAACAAGTTGCCATTGGAACGGGTGTTGGTTTACGTTTAGATTTCAGCTATTTGGTGCTTAGATTTGATTTGGCAACCCCTGTACACAAACCGTATTTACCCGAAGGAGAACGTTGGGTTTTGAAAAACTTTGATTTAAAGGATTCTCAATGGCGAAGTGAAAACTTAGTCTTGAATATTGCCGTTGGTTATCCCTTCTAATAAGTATGAGTTTTGGAAATACATCACAATATAATATGCACTAACTAAATTACTGAGCCATAAATGCCATCTACCAAACTTTTCCAAATGGTATAAAAAAAGGCTTTATTGGGTACACGTTGATAATCAATTTTAGCAATTCTAACGTTTTTTTTACGGAGAGGATTGCTATTTTTTATCACGAAACTATTGGCAATAAAGGACAAAAACTTACGCTTTTTGAAATGCCCGAAGCCGTTTTTTTGCTTATAAATCATTACATCCAATCTTTTATAAAGCATTATTGCCGAGCCTTTTACACCCATTTTATTTCCTTTCAAATTAAAGGAAAAGCTTTCAATAAAACCTGCTTTGATTTCTGCCATCACCAATGATTTTAAGACTTGATTTACAGTATTTGCCTGCATTTTCACGACTTCTCCTCGACAAACAAACGCTTCATTTTTTGAGTTTAAATCAAAATTAAATCTTAAAAACATATCTGCTTTATTCATCAATTTTGCCTTTAAAGAAAATATACAATTTGAGTTTTGTGCTAATGGAAGATTAGGGCATCAAACGAAAAGTTAAAGTTTGAAAGTTAATTTATTGATTTTGAATGAGTTGTAAAAGTGTGAAATGTGAAAATTTTAATTGTGGTTGAAGTTATGTTTAAGATTTCCTGTATTTAAGTGGTTATTTAAGCGGTTTGCTTTAAATTTGGTTGCGATTTTGACAGTATTACAAAAAAGCCCCGTACTCTACGTATTGGGGCTTTTTTGTTGTTAATTAAGTGGTATTTAAGCAGTTATTATATACTGGTTAAATACCACTTAATTTTTTTACATTTGGTAATACCTGTCAAAATTATCTGTCATATTTTTTTACATTTGGCAATATGTCGCCAAATTATGTCGAACATTTAGTATCTTGCTTTTTTTACTATAAAACCACTAATGATATGAAACTTTCAGATAACGGACTATTGGGTGTAACTGAAACGCCGTCGTATTTAGTAAACTTTTTTTATTGGCATAATGACTGGCTGAAGGTATTTGTTAGAATGAATAATCCTGAATACAGAAATGAGTTTGAAGAAGTATTAAATAATACCAGCCGTAATTATTTGCTGTTGTATTGTTTTGAAATTTGTCAGCATAAAAGCAAAGATGAACTGGAAGATATTATAAATACTACCAATAAAGAGTGTCAATCAGTTGACAAAATGGACTTTGAGTATTATCATAAAGGCTTTTTATAGTTCTTTATTATTCCAGCGATTACTGTAATTTCTTCTGACAATTCAAGTCTATCAACTGCATTCTCAAGGGTCTCGATAGAGGCTCTTAAAGTTTCTTTTTGTGTATCTGTAAATGATAAGGTTAATAAAAATAGACTACCCTTAATTAGATTATCTCTGACGATTTCAAAGCCACCATCGGTAGGTCTTTTCGTTATGCTATGGAATGTCTCAGCACTATCGTTGATAGCTGGTTTAATTCCCATCTCATTTAGCTCCTTGAGTAAATACTCGTAACTGAGTCCATTCATCTTTTATCTTTATGTTTAAAAATTATCGCTTTTGAAGCCTTTTAATGATGCAAAGTCTGATACTATTTTTTGATTTTTTGGATTGTCAATATTGAACTTAAAAGTGGCTATGATGTAAAATGTCCCATTGTCATCATTGGATAGCTCAGAAAGTTCGATGTATGTGGATTCAAACTTGTAAAAAACTTCCGTTTCAGCATCAATAGAGCTTCCAAAGCTTGTGATTGATGGTTCTAAATCTTTACACAATATTGTAAAGCCTAAAGCATCGCCGATGTGCTTTTTTGATATTTCAAGTATTTGTTTTTCCATTTTAGTAGGTTAATTATAGTTATTGATTAGTAGTATATGCCATGCTACGTTGTGGAGTTTGCTTGGCTGTTTCGTAAGCCTTTATCTTCTCTTCTAATTCTTGTATCCTTTGCTTTTGTAGTTTTATTACATACTTCTTTTCTTCTAATTCTTCGTTTTCTTGGGTTGATTTTGTCTGTGGTGTAGGCTCAGGTATGATAGTGGCAGATTGATTTGTAGATAATTCTTGACCTTTCAATAGCCAATTTGGGTCTAAATCATCAAAATGATTTAGCATATTTTCTAATTTGTCGACTCCAATATGAATTTCTTTTGCTAACAACTTATTTATTAGCCCGTTACTAAAACCCAGCTCTCGTACAAAATAGGCTGGTTTTATGGCATTTTTCTCTAAATACTCCCTCAATCTATCTCTGTAATCTTTCATTTATTAGAAAATATTTTAATTATTGCTTTGATTATTAGAATAAATTCTAATATATTTGTATCAGAAACCAGTTACAAAGTAACAATAAAAACCACATACCGCAATGGTAATTCTATTAAGCGGTAGTTTAAACTTAAAAAAGTTGGAAAATGAACAGACAACACGGGGATTTACAGCGAGTCGCAGAGATGACGGGATACAGTCATGTGTATGTGCGAAAAGTGGCGAATGGAGAGCGGAACAACAAGACAATAAGCGATGCTTTGACCGCCATCAGTGTAGCAAGGCAAAGTGTGGCGAGGACAGTTCCAAAGCGAAAGAAAGAGAAAAGTTTATCGTCAGTGAGTGCGATTTAGGTTGTACCGACGAAGATAAAATACACGGAATGTTTGGGTATTTCTGTACCCGATGCGGAGAGTCAGATTTAGGAAGTTTAAACGACCATTAGCCATGCAGATTTATAACGACGAAGCATATCTCGAAATGGAAAGCATCTCGGATGCTTGCCAAATAACCATAAATGTTATTTGGCAAGGGATTAAGCGTAAAGCTCCATCTTGGCAAGGAACTAAACTTCCTGACCAAGACCAACGCCGTACTTGGATACGCTTCTCGACGATGAAAGAGGAGTATAAGAAGGCGGTTTGCGATAAATACTTTGACGGTCTTGACCCGATTACATGGCAGAAAATGCGTGAAATGAAGGGCGATATTCTTGCGTCGTGGGACTTTGATGAAACCTTAGAAGATAGACTTGAAGAGGCTTGTACGAAGACTTATATAAAGTACCTGAAGAAGTATGCTGACATTAAAACCGAACATGGCGAGCTACGAGAGCGACAATTGAAATGTTTGAGCCGAGCGGCGGCGGTTTTGGATGAGGTGGTTGAGTGGTACGTTGAGAAGGGTTTGAAATGGAAGGATTATTCGGGTTATGAAGCTGCTACGGCGTGGATTTCTGAAAATCAAAAAATGTACTTTCCATTGAAATATCTGCCCATGAACCCCGTGAGATTTCGGGAGAAAATATCCCTAATGGTACAGGAAAAGTTAGCAGGTTTTGAGGTGGTAAAGTTGCCAAGAGCTGACAATGACCATAAGACGAAATTTGACGATGTGACGAAGAAAGAAATACTCTCCTTAGTGGTTCGGCAAATGATAAGCGGTAAGGGTTGGAGCAATCAGCAGATTATCAGAATGGTACAAAAACGCTACTCGCTATGGGAAGAAATGATACCGAGCGAAGCAACGATAAGACGGATTATGAACGAACCAAAAACGCAAGCGATTGTGAACTCTGTGAGGTTTGACGATGGCTCGAAAAAGAAGCAGAAATGGCGTACCAGTACACCGCTGGCAAGGGCAATGTTTGCGGCAGATTGCTGGGAAATGGACGGAACGAAGGTACAGTGGGACGGCTTTGAGGTGGATGGTGTAAGACGAAGCTTGTACATAGTTGCTCTGCGTGACGTGTACTCAGGAGCGTACTTAGGTTGGTCTTACGGTTTGGCTGAAAACTCGGATATGTACTGGGAGGCGTTACGGATGGCGGTTGAGGTTACGGGACATTTACCATACGAACTTCGGGTGGATAGATTCTCAAAAACGAAGGAGCTGGAAGGCTTATTTGGTAAGATGGAAACCCTGGGGATGAAGTACACGGAAGGGAAGGTTTCGACATCAAAAGCAATGGCCGAAAGAGGTTTTAAAACGCTTCAAGAAGTGTTTGAAAGTGAGGAAAAAATGTGGATTGGTGAGGGTATTTTGTCAACGGATGAGAACAGCAGACCAACGGCTCAATACTTACAAAAAAGCCGCCAAAGGTTAAAGTCTGAAGGCTGGGATTGGGACAAAGCTTGGACGACTCACAATGCCTTGATGATGCGATACAATTCGGTAAAATTGAGCGAGTATAGCAAGCGATTTAAGAGTCTCGACCAAAGCCCAATGCAACTATATGAGACCTGCGAAAAGCCTAACATTATTACGCTTGAGATTTGGGATAAACCAGCTTTGTTTTGGGCTGTTCAGGAGCGAGAAATTAGAAATTATCAGATTGTTTTTGAGCGACGTGGTGAGGGTTCGATAGTGTTTGATATGAACGATAGTAAGTATCTCGAAATACACACGAATTACCCGAAGGTTACGGTAAGATACGACAAAGAAACCTTAGAGGAGATTATGTTATTCGACCCCAAAACGGACAAACACCTCGCTACGATTCAACGATTCACCAAGATTCAATTGTACGGTAAAGATGCTGAGTTTGGGCGAAATACTGACTACCAAACCAAGAAGAAAGCTTTGCAAGCTGAATTGAAAAAGGCACGAAATGAAGCTTTGGAAGGTGGCGAAAGAGAAGTGTTAAACGAAGGTGATTTGAGGCTCGGAGCGATAATCGCCAAAGATGATAAAGAGCTGGCAGAAGGCCGAGCAATGGAGGAATACAGATTGAAAAATCCGCCGATGTCGAAGGCTATTCTTCACACCAGTAAGATTACGAAAAGTGCGAAAAAACCTCACCCCCCAACCCCCTCTCCAATTGAGAGGGGGAGTGACGAGACAAGTGTAGAAGGAATCTTGGAGGTGTTGAGCGATAAAGATTTGGAACGGAGAGCGGTTAGTTTGTGGTGAGCTAACCGCCTCGCCAAATCATCAAAATAAGTAAATCACAACCTTAAAATAGTATTGAATTATGAAACGAGTAACCGACAAAGATAGGCTGGCAATCAGAGAGCTTATCGACGAAAGCAAAGTACAATTGGGTAGCTATAACAAGGTAGCTGCCAAGTGTGAAGTTAACCCTTCGACTATCTCAAACTCTATTATGAAAACCGAAAACTGGGGGCTGGTTTCGGAAGCGATGTGGGTAAAAATCGGGAAGTCTCTTGGGTATAAATTCACCTCTACCACTTGGACAATCGCCGAGAATACCACAAACGCAAAGTTGATGCTCCACACGCTCAGGGCGGCTCAGGAAAACGGAATGTGCATGGGAATAAGTGAGAAAGCTGGCTCAGGGAAATCGGCAGGAATCAAATACTTTCAGAGCCTTGACCCCGAAGCTGTATTTGTGTTGGAGTGCGATGATTGGAGCAAAAGACAGTTCTTACTTGAGCTTTGCCAGTCGGTCGGAATTGAGACAAAAAAGACCTATCAAGACATCAATACACTATCCAAAAAAGTGGTTGATTTTTTCAGAAGTAAAACGGCCAGTTGCCAGCCAATTTTGATACTTGACGAGGCTGACAAATTGAAAGCTTCAGCGATACGCTTCATTATTACGCTATTCAATAAACTGGAAGATGAGTGCGGCATCGTACTGGCAGGAACTGAGAATCTCGCAAAGGAAATTGAGAACAGACGACGCAAAGCGGTGAAAGGTTACGATGAGATTCACAGCCGATTAGGACGCAAGTTTGTGCAGTTGATGGGTGCGACAAAAGACGATGTGAGATTGATTTGTGAGGCTAATGGTGTGACTGATAGTAAGATTATTGATAACATATTCAGGGAGCTTGAGCCTATCCAAAAACAGAGCGGTGCGAGTTATGTATTGATGGTTGAAGATATGCGAAGATTAAAAAGATTGGTACAACGGGAGAAGGTTTTAAGTGGCATTTAAACACTGGTTAAGATGAAGATAACAATTAAGACTTATAAGCAAGATAATGGTTGTTTTGGGACTACTACAACCATAAGAAGAAAAGGATTTGCGGCGTTGGTATTTGTTGATAAAGCCAACGCCAGCACGGAAACGAAAGCCTTTGAACGCACGATTAATGATGGAATTGTGACACGATTATTACAGTGATATGGAGGAGATACTCGAACAAATAAAACAAGGGAGCAATGGAAATTTTAAAAACAAATAAGTATTACATGTTTGACATTGAAGTCAATAAGCCACTTGATGAGAGACATCTTAAAAAGCTAAAAAAGGCAATCGTAGAAAAAGACCTCGGAGAGCATTTTCCAATAGATGTTATTGTGAAAGATGGAAAATTAATGGTAGTAAATGGTCAGCACAGGTTTAGAGTTAGGAAAGATTTGGGCTTGGTAATATATTATAAAATCACAAACCTGACTTTAGAAGAAATTAGAAGTGCGGAAACTAATACAAAGGACTGGACGAAAAGTGATTATGTGCATTATTATGCAAAGATGGGAGTGTCAAGTTATATTCTATTACAAAGATTAGAAGATATTTTTCAAATGAAATTCGGTGGTTATTCATCAACATTATTCACAATAAGTACCGATAAGTTTAATAAAGGCGAGTTTGTTTTTAATGAAAAAGACTTCGATAGGGTGTCCAAGATTTTAAGGCTTTATCTGGATTTAGTAGAAATATTCCCTTTTAAGCCTGATAAAAAAGTATTGATTGCGGCTCTAAGATATGTCCTTACTGTCGATGGGTTTGATAGAGAATACTTTATCTCTAAGATTAAAATAAATAAAAGTTTATTGAGTCCTGCAATATTATCAGACCAGTATTTAGAGCAATTTGAGAAAATATACAATTACAGGAATCAAGGAAAGAAACTTCTTCTCAGGAAAATAAAATGAAGAAAGTCCCAATATGGTATCAATCGGCCGAGTCAGACTGGGCGTTGATAATTAGCATGGAAACCGACCGAACTATTAAGGAAGTAGAGTACGACGGAATGGGATTTCCAATCACACAGTCGGCGGATTCAATAGCGATGAAAAGTGTAAAAGACTTGATAACTGGCGTAATACTGAAGCCTTCGGGTTCGAGCAAATGGCTCAAGCAGGTTGAGCAAAGTTTTTTGGAATGTTGGAAGTTAAGCCGAGACTACATCGCACAGTCGGAACTAAAAGGCATAACGCCACGAGTATATTTAATTAATGATTTGATACAATAAAACAAGCAAGGAAGCATGGAAAACAGAGTATTTAGAATTAGGCTGAGCGACCAAGAGCCAGCCGCCGAGTTTCGGCTCGGAGTATTTCTTGACAGCGACGGCGAGGCTGAAGCTGCAACGGCAATCGCTGGCGATGAGAGCCTTCTCGCTCGGCAAATAGTCAGAGCGATTGACAAAACCCCAGCCTTATGTGAGGCATTTACAGCGATAATGCTGGAGAATAATTTTAACAATAATTACAACTGATGGAAATTACAGAAAACAACATTGCCAGCCTAACGGACGAACAGTTAGAAGCGGCGTTCAACCTCAGAAAAAAACAAAAAGCCGAACAACAAAAGAAGCAACGAGATGCTTACGAAAACACCCGAAACGACATTGTTAATATGTGTACGATGGCGGCAAAATTGATTGAAGAATCACTTGCTGACTTACACAAACAGACGTTCGGTGACCTTACGACGTTTCGGGAAATGATGAAAGAATACGGCGATTTGCCGAAAAATTCAAAGGGAGGGTTTACGATTGCCAATGATGAGGGAACGATGAAAATCACCCTGAAACAAAGAAATCTCGGCGACTATGACGAGCGAGCTGATTTGGCTGAGGAGCATATCAGAGGATTTTTTGAGCGTACCCTGCAAGCATCAGACCCAAATACATTTGAGATGTTAATGAGCTTGTTGGAACGCAAAAAAGGAAAGCTTGAATACAGCAGAGTTATGCAAGTACTCAGCTTTGAAGACCGCTACGATGACCCCGATTGGAAAACAGCTTGTAAGCTCTTGAAAGAATCTTACAACCATACTGGGACAAAATGGTACATAGAATTTAATGTCAAGGATGGCGATGGCGATACTTGGCGACCGTTAAACTTAAACCTCGCATCACTATAATGGAAGAAATAATCATTAATCCGATGGAATGTAAGCGAAGACAAGGGCATGAAAGGATTGCTTACTTTTCGATTTCTCTTGCTACTACAAAAGTTTCATTGAATAACTGTGCTATTGAAAAGCTCAAGTTAGAAAAAGGTATCTGTCTTTTATTTAGGCAAATTGGGAAAGTCTTTTACATAAACTTTACAAAGGGTGGTCAGGAGTTTATACTCAACAAAGACAGATTTGAGTTTTCAAATACAGGATTTGTTGAGAAGGTAATGGAGATATACAAGCCGTATTTGCCAGCCGACAAAATTTGTACTGGCTTAAAATGGCAGATAGGCCTTGAGTGTGACAAGGACGGATGGTATGAGTTAATCGGTGAGCCGTTAAAACTGTACAAAGATGAGTCTAAGAACACAAGCTCAAAATAGCAGATTTCACCAGCTCTTGTCTCAGCATAAAATTGATGCTGAGACGAAGCTGGAAATCGTTAAGACGGCCTCGGATGGGAGGTGCGAGTCGTCAAGTGATTTGAGCCGTATTGAGATGGCAAAGGCAATTAAAGTACTGGAAGGTCGCTCAGAAGACCAGCTCAAACGGATGCGAGCTAAAGCCCTAAATCTTGCGAGAAGCTTAGGGCTGGTAAGTGGAGAAAAGCCAAACATTGATTTTTCAAAACTTAATACATGGATAGCAAAGTATTACCACGTAGCGTATTTCTATGAAGTGACAGACACAGAAACGCTCTCGAAGGTGATAACTGGATTGGAGAATTGGAGAAACTCATTAAACAAAAAAGCATGAGCCATTCAATCAATTGGGTATTTACAGCAACACAATATTTGTGCTTCGGGAATTTAATTTCAGTTTTAGCACAAAGGCTGGCATCAAAGGAAAACAAAACAACTGAAGAGCATATATACCAGCTACTGTTGTTGAAATTGCAAAAGAATATGTCGGGAAAGATGCTCTATGCTGGTTATTATCCTGATGTAGAATTTAAGCTTAAACTGGACTATATTTCAGCTTTGACTTTTTGGGAGTGTTGCTCTTGGGGACTGCTTAACGACTTGACACAAGATAGCCTTGAGAGTGTAATAACCGCCGAAGTTTGCAGGGATATTCACCAAAAACTACTGACAAAATGAAGATATTAAGACCCCATGCCGCCGAAAGAGCGAAGGCCGTCCAAGACGAGTTTGACAGGATGGTAACAACTGAAGGTCGGAAGTCTCCGTGGGCTATATCGAAACTGGCGAAGAAATATTTTCTTGCACCACGTACAGTTGAGGACATCGTGTATCGAATTGGGGTCTATGGAGACAAAGTAAAAAAGAATAAAGAATTTGAAAACCAGCTCGACTTGTTCGATGCTATAACCAACGAAGAAGACAATGGAAATGAAGGACAGAACAATTGAACACAAAATTTTGGAAACTGTATTTTGGATAGTGGTTTCGCCGATAGTTAGTATTATTTATGTGGCAACAGCAATAATAATTGGATTGATTAAAGCCACAAAAACATTTATTCGATTTGCAAAAGATTATACTGATAACTTAACAATGATATGGAGACGTTCTTAGCGATTATCCTACTTTTTACAGTATTCATTGGAGGTGTTTTACTTGGAAGTTTTCTTCAAAAACGCACACAATAAAATACTTTACGAAGGCATCGGGGAGGCAACCACAACACTACAAAAGGGCTAAATACTTATAGTATTTAGCCCTTTTTTTTGTATTAGTTTTGAGACGAGAAGATACTATTTAAAGGTTCGGTGTTGCACATTAGCACGCCTTTGGGTGTGCTAATTTTTTTTTAAAGCTATGGGTTACGAATTTACAAAAGTTGATATACTGGACGTGATAAGTGGAGATACATTCGACCATACTTATACGATTGAAA
This sequence comes from Arcicella sp. LKC2W, assembly GCF_034931005.1. Lineage (NCBI taxonomy): Bacteria > Pseudomonadati > Bacteroidota > Cytophagia > Cytophagales > Flectobacillaceae > Arcicella > Arcicella sp. LKC2W. Next base: position 48,295 of record NZ_JAYGIN010000030.1, on the reverse strand, counting down.
ATGCTTTTCAGGTTGTGTCAACAATGGAAGTAAAGGCAACGATTAAGGAGTTTTATGACGGCGAGCCTGTATTGTTATTTTCTACTGCTGATGGTACAATCGAATTGAATGGACAGGATGTGCGACTTATTAAGTCGGCTACACAAATGATACTGCCAGCAGGAAAGTATATGTATGATGTAAGTTTTAAGAGTCTTGATAATACAGTTGTGACGCTTTTTGGTGGTAAGTTTTACGTTAAATCTTCGCTAAGATGAAAATAGGAGTTTCACGAAAAAAACACAAAGTTGGCGTTGTAGAGAAAGCGGCAGGGTCGGTAATTGTTAGTAGTGTATTGTCGAGTACCATTGGGTTAAGCTCAAACGATACCAGTCTCGTTGATGTCATAGAAAGAGGTAGAGAGGGGAAAAGTGCGTATCAGGTATGGCTGCAAGATGGTAATGTTGGTACTGTACAAGATTTCTTGTACGCACGTGGTAATTATTCTTTCCCAGCGGAAAATAATCCAGCGGTTTCATTAAGCTTATTTGCAGGAAATAACCGCTGGCGAATTGTAGAAGCATACGACGGGCTTAATTCGGAGCTACTACTTCAAAAGAAAATAAATGGAGTTTGGCAGAATGCTCAAACCTTAGACTATATATCAATATGATTATCAGAATCATTTTTCTCTTACTTGTTGGGCTGTCTTGTTATGGGCAGGGGTCGTTTGATGCGATTGTACTTAATCCTAAAACACAAGCACAACGCTTGGCGATTGTAAACCCGAAAATTGGCTTGTCAATCTTTCAAAATGATGGTATTGTTGGTATTTACACTTATACGTCTAATGGCTGGATATACATACAGAAAGGTGATAAGGGCGATACGGGAGCGACTGGCTCACAGGGTATTCAAGGTTTGAAAGGGGATACTGGAGCAACTGGCTCACAGGGTATTCAAGGTTTGAAAGGCGATACGGGAGCGACTGGCTCACAGGGTATTCAAGGTTTGAAAGGGGATACTGGAGCAACTGGCTCACAGGGTATTCAAGGTTTTAAAGGGGATGCAGGAGCGACTGGAGCAACTGGCTCACAGGGTATTCAAGGTTTTAAAGGGGATGTAGGAGCGACTGGAGCGACTGGCTCACAGGGTATTCAAGGTTTGAAAGGCGATACGGGAGCGACTGGCTCACAGGGTATTCAAGGTTTGAAAGGGGATACTGGAGCAACTGGCTCACAGGGTATTCAAGGTTTGAAAGGCGATACGGGAGCGACTGGCTCACAGGGTATTCAAGGTTTGAAAGGCGATACGGGAGCGACTGGCTCACAGGGTGTTCAAGGTTTGAAAGGCGATACAGGAGCGACTGGCTCACAGGGTATTCAAGGTTTGAAAGGTGATGCTGGGGAGTTTCTACACGTCAAGTTTGTCAAAAATTTCACGAATTCGGATAGTGTTGTTGTGGCACAATCTGAGCATAATGTAATTGACCCATTAAATATTAGAGTACAAAACTCGACAGGTTCAACAATGATAGTTCAATACAAAATCAACAATTCAACGAAAAAAGTATCTGTCTATTTTTTCAAAAAGAGGTCGGGTACACTTACTATATACTAATATGAAATATTTGTTTTTGCTTTTTTTGCCGCTTTTTTACATTGGCAGCACAACCAAAAAATCGGCTATTGTTGCCACAACAGACAGTACAATTAGAAATGGAAATTGGAGCAATCCTTCTGTATGGAGTAGTAATGAAGTGCCAAATGGCGGATTGAAAAACGTTATTATTTCTCGCAATACTACAATTATGATTGATACTACTGTGTCTGTCAATACGGTACTTGTGCGACAAGGGGCGGTTGTAATGTGGGGAATTAACAAGGGATTGAATGGGGTGTATCTGGATTATAGAGCCGACAGTGTAAGTAATAGTAGCTTATATATGTTTGGCTATAATTGTCAGAATACGTATCCACCGCCGAGTTACACGCTGAAAACATCCTGTACAAAAGTCATTAAAGAAGAGGTGCAAATTACGGATAGGGTTGTCAAGAATGGATATTGGTCTTCAATTCAGACATTCAATACTAATGCTATACCAAACTCTACGAGCAGAAATGTATATGTGTCTGGTTTCGCACGGCTCAAAATAGATACTTCGGTTGTTGTTAATCGGTTGTTAAGCTATGAAGCGTACATCAGTTGGACAAAAGGAGCGAGTTTAAATGGGATAAATTTTCAAAACTATAACGTGTACTGATAATGATTATTCAAACTATTGTAAATCTTTTTCTTTTGTTTTTTCCAATCGACTGCACAACTGTTGCGGATGGAAATTATAATAATCCTGCTATTTGGAGTTGTGGCTTCGTTCCAGACTCTACGAAAAACATAAAGATTGCACACGTCGTAAATATTACACAAAATCAATCGTGTAAAAATTATGAGATGTCAGCAAATGGTAGATTAAACTTTACAGGCAATTACATTTTTAAAATAAAGGGAGGCAACTAATGAAAAAGCTAATTTTTACCGTACTATTCGGGATTTCGTTTTTGATTGGGTTTGGTCAGGATGCAACAATAGACCTTAGCTCTACCAATACGGAAGAGTTGACAGAGTTAAGAAAGCAAGTGTATGGTAAGTATGCCACTGGGAAGCAAGCAGGTAAGGCAATGTCAAAAAATGACGAGCAACTCATTAATAAAATTAATGATGCAATTGCAAAGAATCCACGAGTAAATCAAACGTTTGCATTTTCAAAAGTACCACAAGAGTACAATTACGAAGCCTTATTGATGAGTTGGAATAGGCTGAGTCAATTCTTTGAGTTACGTGTTGAATATCAAAAATTCAAGAAGCAACTCAAAGTGCTATATCAAAATGACTCAACGATTTTGAATCGACTGCAACAGGAAACACGAGTAGGAAAGGAACGTTTTAGGGGGATTGTAACAGAAAAAGATTAGCCATGAAATACGTTGAAATCAAGAAAATTAAAACGCAAAACATTGTCATTATAATGATTGTGGCATCGCTGATTGTGTTGCTGTTTACGCTGTTATTTCACCCAATACCTGCTACAAATATTCAAGTTATCAATAATGTAATTTTTTATTTGGGTGGACTTGTTTCGGGTATTACCATATTTCTATTTGGTGGACGCAAAACAGACGAAGAGAAGAAAGAGCCTATTTGAGAGTATTACTTAACCACTAATTTATGAATAGATTAATTTTATGTTTTTTGCTCCTGAGTAATAGTATTCGAGGTGCTGATTTTGAAAAGTTTTTCCCGACGCTTATTCGATTAGAAGGGATTTTATTTACGGTGACACAGTACGACAAAGGCGGTGCAACAAAGTTTGGAGTTACCCTAAGTCGATACAAACAGTATTGTGCTTATAAGAAAATTGAGGTTTTGATTTGCGATAAAAATAAGGACGGAAAAGTTGATGAGCGAGACTTACAGGTTACGGTTTTGAGGGATGTTAAACCCATTTACCACGAAGACTACTGGGATGCCGTCAAAGCTTCTGAATTCCGACGCCAAAGCATTGCGGAACTTTATGTTGACCTCATCGTTAATTCAGGATTTGGAAAGGATTTTCAGCACGTGAAAGCTTTGCAACGAATAGTACGGGTTGAACCCGATGGCAAAATTGGCAAGCAGACAATTGCGGCCATTAATAAATCTCCCCCAATACAGCTCTATAATAAGCTGTATAATTACCGCTTAGATTATTACAACAAGATAGCCGTCGGAACGCAAAAGAAGTTTCTGAAAGGTTGGAAAAATAGATTGGTTAAACTAAAAACAAAACATCAAAATGAAAAATTTGCTTAGAATTTCATTATTGCTTTGCTCGGTTATTATCGTTATCAGTTGTGATACACAACCAGCGGCAAAGCAAGCTCCAGTTGTTGAGTCAATTACTGCTCAGCAGTATTACGCTCCGTCGGGTATCGTATTGGACACGGCTTCGGTTGTTGCCATTAATAACTTGTCGAAACAAGTTACTAAAATTGATAAAGAGCAGCTCGGTATGTGCGATACCTGCGTTGCGAGCTTTCAATCTGCCATCATCGAAAACCGTCTCTTAGCTGAGCGGCTGGCTCGTGAGTCTGAAAAACTAAGAGGTAAACTACAACAGGTCAACGAAGCGACCATGAAAGCTAATCAGTTGGTTGATAAGGTTGAGGAGCAAACGGTGGAGCTACAAAAGGTTGTTAAGGCGAAGGCTCGCCTTATAAACGAAAATGAAACGCAGCTCGCAAAGCTCAAGGAGCAAAGCATTCCGCCATTGTTAGTTAAAAAATAATTTAGAATTTGGTTTTAATGTAAACCCGAAAAGCTTTGTTTTTCGGGTTTTTTGTTTATTTTTGTACGTACAAAAATAGCAAGAATGGAAGAAAAAGAAGAAAAGCGTGGACGAAAGAAAAAAGCTGAAGGAGCTAAAACCGTGCGAGTGGAGCTTCGTTTGACAGTTGAACAAAAAGAGCTTTTAGATTTTGTAGTAAATAGAAGTGTTTTTGGTGAAACACAAACCAGTATATTGTTAGAAGGATTATTCAACTACTGTAAATATCGCCACTGGTTTACGCTTGAGATGCACCAGAAATATGAGCCGATTTTAAACTTTAAAGGAAAGAGACGAAAATGAGAAAACTTACAATTGAAGATATTCGGGGAATGGCTAACAGAATGGATAAGCCACGACTTACTTTGCGTGAAAGTGAAAATCTTATTATAAGAGATTTGTTAGGACAGTTGGCTGCCATAGGTGCTAAAAGTTTAATGCCAATAGATAAACTTTTAGAATATGATGAGATTGTTATCTCAGTTCCTCAGGCATATTCTGATAAAATCAAATCTATTTGTTCTCATATAGCAACTCGGATAGTTATAAGCACTAATGCTCATAGCGATGAGTGGGTTATATTTGGTCATAACAAGACAATATTCAAGGGAGAGTGGGCGATGGAAATGGAATCGGAAGTACAAACTCAACGTTTTATGTCTTTTGGTCGAAATGCAGGAAAGACTGCTTTTGTAGATGCGAATAAAAAAGACATTGAAGATGGTAAAATCCAAATTTTATAACCATATAAAAAGAGCCTCCAAATGGAGGCTCTTTTTAGTTCTTACCAATTGTATAACCTACTCCTGCCGCTATTATTGCCAGTCCGTACTTGTCAACAAAACCCCAAAACTTCGATTTATTAATATCTTTTTTAATGCCTGTGGTTAGGATTTCAGTCTTATTGGCATTTACTCTAATAATATCCGTCGTCATTTCAGCGGTGCTTAAACGCTGTTTAAGTGCTGCGTTTTCTTTTGTTAATTGGCGGTTAGAGCTGTCAGCGTTGGCGAGTATTTTGGTTTTGGTTTCTTCGCAAGCTTTCAGGTCGGCTTGTAGGTTGTTAATCGTCTTGAGAACCTGAGCCGTTGGGAATTGTTTTAGGAACTCAAGCACGTCGGCTTGTGGTGGTACGACCTGAGCCGTTGGGGTCTCAATACAGAATATTGTAAGGAGCAAAGTAAAAAGGAGCTTTTTCATAATGCTTTTTGTAACTGTTTAAGTTGATTGAGATAGTACAACGTTGAGTCTATTTGACTCTTCGTTGTTCGTTTTTCGGCGATATATGTACGCTCAAGAGCGGCGTTGGCATCGGAGTATTTTGTGATAATTTGCATTGAAACGTTAAGCTGGAGCTGAGCTTGTTGTAGTTCGTACTTTAGGCTTTCAGCTTGCTTTTGGGTTTCTTTTGCGAGCAGGGTTGCTTGTGTGGCTTTCTCCTGAGCATCGTTAAGGAAAACCGTTGACTCGGACGGTTTGAAAAATACAGCATAAGCCACAATGCCGACCAGCATTAATATACTGGAGTGTGTTTTTAGATAATCAAGGATTTCTTTCATTGTCAATATTTATGGTTAGTTTAAGGCGTTTCAATACTTCTTGTTTGTACTTTGAAGGATTTGGTTCGTAGTCAAAGCCTGTAATGTATTGGTGTTCTATTACGAATAGCGTAGCCTTCGGGTAGGCAATTGTTTTAATTCGGTTCATGCCTCCCATTGCGATGATTGCGACGTTTACTTCTTCAGCGATTTCAAGAGCGTCTAAGTCTTGCTCAAGGTCGTGTTCAATGAATTGCTCGTCAGGAAGACGCACGGCAATTTTTACGGCAAAAACACACTCGCCACGTTGTGTGTTCTTCAGTACGCTTTTCCAGTCAATACCGTCCAGAAAGTCAATTAAAACTGTGCTGGAAGACATCGGCGTTGAGAACTTTGAAGGGTTTTCTAATTGTCCTCTGTCTAAATCTATATAATGTAAGCCTTCAACTTCCTGAAGAGCGGCTCTAATTTCACGGAATGCCTGTATAATCATTTTTTTGTGATGCGTTTTAAGTCTTTTATGATTTTGTCTTTAATCTGCTGTTCCAGTTGTTTACTCTTTCCGATAAATTGGCGTTGAGGTATGGTAATTTTACTCTCCTTAAATGTAAAGCCTTGTCCTGAAGTTGTACCGCCGCTAAACTTGCCTTTTTTCTTTCCGCTTGTATGTCGCTCTCGTTTGAATGTTTCAGAACGTGCAGGGAGTGTAATCGTGCCTCCTTCATTATGTATTTTTGCATAAACTGCATCAGTACCTATTTGTATCAACTGTCCAGTTTTTTGATAGCGAATTGATTTTTTCAAGTATCCAGTATCAGAAAGAATAGGTCGAGTTTGGTTTCGAGAATCACCTTTGATATTCCGTCTCTTTACCTCCTTCCATGGTTCAAGTTGTGAATCAGTATATCCTTCGTCTTCAAAACTTTTTTGAGCATGACTTACAGCATACTTTCCAATTACATCGGGAGCGTCGTTTTTTATGTAATTGGTAACAACTTTGTGGTGTTTTCGTAAGGCTTCAGCTAAATTCATTTTGGATTTTTAAAATTAATTTATACATTTGTATTGAACAGCGATTTGCGTCAACGTTCCCCATAGCTCAAACACCTGTTTGAGCTATTTTTATTTTAGCTTTTCCAATATGCTTTCGTTAGTCTTCAGCTCCGAACGGTCAAACTCAAAAAGCTCATTATTATCTTTATAGTGTACAATTACTTTTTTGATGTTTGTTTTTCTGTCTTGGTTTCCAAGCGAGTTTCTTAGTGAATCAGCGAGATAACCATAGTCGAAATTTTCACGTTTTACTGAAAACACCACATATTCACAGCCTTGATTATTTGCGTCTCTTGCTCGGCTATTAATTGCGTTCTTTGTCGTTGGGGCTTTCAGGTCGGCTTTCTTGCCATTAATAAGTAGGTCGGGGTCTGACTGTCCATCGACAAACCTTCTTGGTTCAATTTTTACTTTATAGCCATTTTTTGCCAGTATAAAGCCGTTTTTCACATTTAGATTGAATTCGTCTTCAGGAACTCCAGCATGAATAAATAATGCTCCGCCATTGTCCTTATTTTCGTAAGCATTGGCGTAAAAATCAAGTTTAGGATAAACTTCTGTTCTTAGTTTTTTATTTATTGTTTCATCAGGAATATGCTCAGTTTTGTTTGCGTAAGTGGTCTGTTTGATATTGAATAGCTCTCCTGTTTTACCAGCGTTGTTATTTAAAGACGGTTCAACAGGGTCTATTAGGTCAATGTCATTTGGGATGTCCGTTTCTTCTTCGTCAGTATTATCAATACTGCATTTACAACCCCATCGAATTGGAGGAGTATGTTCATTCCAAAATGGGTCATCCATTGCTCGTATAATCCCAACGTATGCTAAATGTCCTTTGTCAGGTTTTGCTGAGGTAGTTTTACGATAGATAATATTAGGAAAAAGGTGTTTTGTCTTTTCAAAATCTTTCCATTGGCGTGCTGATTGAGCAACACTTAGAGCAGTATCTTGTTCAGTTTTTAACCATGTTTGATTATAATTACCAACGACCCCTTTTGCCAACTGCTTAAATTCTCTCCAGCTTCGCTTTGTCCCTTTTGCTGGGTCGGCGGTGAGAGCTGTCAATTGGATAACTTGCAAAGCTGTCTTTCGAGCGGCAAAATACTTTGCTGAATTTTGTAGCTGTCTTACAAACTCATAGTCGGGCATTCCGTACTGTACGTGTCCGTAACCCTTTTCGATTGACTCGAATAGAGCTTTGTAGGTTATGCCAAAGAGCTTTGCGTTCAGCACAGTTTCGCTACCTTCCCATATTTCCTTTAGGGCATCAAATATGATATTCTTAACCTCAAAAAGTGGCTCACCTTCTGCTAACTTCCACCATTTTTTTGCAATAATCTCAGGGCTTCCGTAGGCGGCATGGATGGCAGCCCCGATGTCATCGTTGAGAAACGAGTCGTCGGGGCTTATGCGAAAAAACTCTTTTCAATCCAATCTACGAAACCCTTTGCTCCTTTTTCAGCCGCTTTTATAACTTTTTTAGGGTTGTTTTTAGTTGGCGTTTTTGCTGGCGTTTCTTCTTCCGTGTCGGTCGTTTCTTTTGGGTCGTTCGGCTCAGGTTGATTTGGGTCAAACTGTACATCGTACTTTTCCTCAAAATATTTGAGCGGTAATTTTGCCACTTTTTCATGTAGCATAATATCTCGTTCAAGTTGCTCTTTGGGTGAAAGTTCTTCGTCTTCATCTCGTGCGTGGAAACGTCCTTTTTCGGGAACGTCAAAGCCTTGCTTTCTCAATAAAGCAACAACCTTCTCGTTCAGAATTGCTTCTACTCTTCGACGGTCATTCGCATTGATAGCGTCTTCAGTCTCGGCGTGTACTTCAGCTTGCGACTTGCTACTTCCGTTTTCCGTCGTCATTGTTTGACCCAAAATCGCCTTCGTGATTTCGGAATTGAGCGTATCAAAGAAAACTTTGTACGTGTCATTTCCCGACTTCCCAGCTACGGACTCTTGTTTCATGTCAGAGCCAATTGGAAGGACTGCCCAACTATTCGCTCCTGTTTGGGCGGCTTGCTTAGAAACTTCCTCGTAATTGCCAGGAACGAGAGGGTCGTATAGGTAGATACGTGAGGGCATACCAAACAGTTCGTTGAATGTTGCCCAATCTTGCAAATTGCCTCGCTTATACAATACATAAGGAGCTATCTTGAAAAGTAGCCCTAAATCCCAACTTTTGCCAGCCAAAAAGGTCGTTCGGTCGTAAGGCGGCTTTGTAAAATCAACGCCGCTCGAAGTATTATAAGGGTCGGGCAGAACGGCGTTAAGTTCGGGAACGACGTGCTGGCGACTTACGAGCGATGTAGTTTGCTGGCGAAAATCAACCTCAATTAATGAGCTTCCCCAAATGGGAGCTTCTTGTATGTATTGAAGTAGCTCATAAAAGAAAAGCTTGTCGCAAAACTGATTGATTGGCTCGTAAGGTTTACCATCCACAGTGAACGAATAGCTGATATTTGTAATTTGGAGAATACGTTGCTCAATAATCATGGCGGCGTGTCCATCCAGTAGGATGTTTTCAAAAAGGTCAATTCTCGGCTTATGTATTGGCTGGTAGATTGATTGTGAGGCATTGCGAGCCATTAACCAATCATCGAGGGTTTTGGCGGTTTGGTCACGAGGAATAACCTTTATGGGGAACTTCGTTTGTTCTGTAACTTGTTTTGGTGACTCTGCCATTTTGATTTCTTTGATTTTAAGCGTTTATTCTTTGCTTGATATAACTATATACTTAAAATTAGTTTGCGTTGAATGTCCGCTTATTTAAGCGGTACTTAATCGGGTGTTAATTATAGGTTAAAAGGACGGATTGGCACGGCGTGGGTTGCTTCCCATTTTGATGTCTCCTTTTGGGGTGTTGGTCTCGTCGATGACTAATGCAGGTAAGCCAGCGATGTTCGCTTTCTTGCCTACTACATCTTGTAGAAACTCGATTGCGTCGTCATAGCGTTTTACTCGGTGGTCGGGTATTGCTTCCTGTGACGAGTACAGGTTGTAGATAGCAATATCTAATCCGTAGGTAATGAGCAGAGCATTGCGGTCTGCTCCTGTTTTCTGAAATTCCGCTTGAATGTCGTACCGAGCGGATAAACGGGATTCGATAAGACTAAGAGCAAAATTGATTTGATGGTTAATGTATTGCTCTGAATACTTCGCAATTGCGTTTTTGATTTCGGGATATATAGACTTGTCAAAGTCTCTGATTTCAATGTATGCCATAATAATTAACAGTTACGAAATTGCTTTCTACGTGTGCCTCCTAACACTGGAGGGGTTTTGTTTTGCTTGTAATTCTCACGGAGTTTGAAAATAGCTCCTTCTAAGGCATCGGGAGCGTCATCGTGTGCGGTTGGGAATCCTAAAAGTTGGTCTTTGAAATTTTGGTAGTCCTTTTTCTTTTGGATGTCGGCATTGATGACAATTAAGCCTCGTTCAAAGTACACTGCTAAACCTTCAATGCGTCCCTTCTTTTCGGGTTTGTTTCGCTTGTCTTCGTGAATTGGAAGCATATATTTTCGAGTTTCGGACTCGGTAACATAGTCTTCCATTAGCATATCTTGGATAAAGTTTGCTTCAATCCAATGCTTAAATATTTTCACGGCCTTTTCTTCCAATGTTTCGTGGAAATCGTAATGAGCGACTACCATTGCGTTTCGTGTTGCTTGCCTCACCCAGCAGTCTATTAGATACCACTTATTTTTGATTCTCCCGACCATCATAATCGCTTTAAAGTCGTTCTTTTTGGAGTCCTTAAAGCTGGGGTCATTGTAAGTAACAATGTTATCAAAAGTGTTTAAAGGCGGAAGTTTTTCGTAGAGTAGCCAATCATTTTTAAAGACTCGACCGAGCTCAATGAAGCGATGGAACAACTCACGCTGAGCCATTCTGTAACCCATTTGAAGGATTACACGGTCGATGTCGTCACGGGTGTAACGTTCTCGCCATGCTGGTACACCAGTTTCGCTTTGGTCTTCTTTGTGCGTTTTTTGGTTTTCGAGTGCAAAAACTTTGAGGTGGTAAATCGCAGGATTAACTGGGTCGTCGTCTGTTAAATCTCCAACTACATGAGCCAAAATGGAAGACTTGTGGATACGGTTTCCGACCATTAAAATACGGCGTTGCTTAATCGCCATCGCTCCAATTAAAGCACCAGTGAGCCAGTCGTAAGACTTTGCCACAAGGTCTGGGTTTTTTACCTCTTCGTCATCGTCGAGGTCGTCGATGACCAAGAAGTTAGGACGCTTTTCTCCTTCCCTTGCTCCACGTGGACTTTCACGACGGCCGAAAGCCCAAAAGCCAGTTCCGTCTTTCGTTACAAAATGTTGCTCTGACCAGTTTCCAAAATTATACTGTACGCCAAAGTCGTTAATGTACCGCTGATTCGACTCCAGTTGAGCTTGTATGTCAGCCAGTAAGCCTTTTGCTTTGGCGGCCGACTGTGAGGCAATTATCATACCTGAAACCTCACCTTTTGCTTTTAGGTATAGCGGTAAGAAAATATCTGAAAATACAGACTTTGCGTGTTCACGTGGCCATTCTAATACGGCAAAAATATTCTTATCAGCAAGGATGTCTTTGGCTGCTTTCTTGTGAAACCAGCCAAATTTTGCTCCTCCAGTTGACGGGTCGAAAAATGGAGGAAAATAGTAAGCACAGAACTTCTCGAAATTGCCGAGAAGTTCTTCGATACGCTTCTTTTTTGCCACGTCGCTCTCGTTTGTCGGGACTGGCGTTGAGCGTTTTATGTTTTTTTTCGACTCCTCATATCGGAGTAAAATATCCTTTTCAGTCATATTATTTTGCTCTTAGAGCCGAAATAAAGCCGTCAATAAATGGTATTAATTCTTTGGCGAGGTGGTTGTCCTGAGTGTTCACGTACTCCATAAATTCAGTAAGCAATTTCACGGACTCAGAGAATGATAGTTCTTTCGCTTTGATGCCAGCAAGTAGTTTTGACAATCCGTCAATTTGTCCTTTATCAAGGTGTTTGAGCTTGCCTTCATTTTTTTGGTTTTCAATTTCTTGCTCAAATACCTGAAGGGAATGGTCGATGAGCTTGTAGATTCTCATCTTCATATTTTTCTCAACTCGTAGCGTGTCCATTCTGACAGAATCCCAGTCGTCTTCTTCAGCCCATGCCGAAATGGTTTGCACAGATACGCCGCAAAACTTTGCTATTTTTTGTTTCGAGAAGCTTTGCTCAACAAATAGGCTCATTGCATTCTCTCGTTTTTCCTTCTGAGTCATCAATCCAGTTTTTAGTGGTTATTGGGTTGAAATTAGGCAGGTTTTTTTATGGCACGAAGTGCCATAATGTAGGGTTGTGGCTGGTTGCACGAACCCTACATTAGAAGGCTTGCAAGGGCTGAAAAAATGAAAGAATTTAGCATCATCAAACTGCAAACAACAATTTAAGGACGTGGCTAAGAAGAAGACTTTTATACTCAGTACAGAAAAACCGATGAAGGTTGGCGAGGTGTATGTTATCGTGAAGACGGACGGTATTGACCTGAGTTATTTTTCTGAAAACCCTGTAATGCTTGCCGACCACGACTGGAGTACGCAAGGCATTATTGGAGCGTGGATGAATTTGAGAAAAGAAGATGGTAAGTTAGTTGCTGAGCCACGATTTGCCACAAAAAAGCCTTATGCTATTGAGTTGAAAGATTTGGTTGAAGAGGAATTGTTGAATGTAGCAAGTATTGGCGTTGAGCCATTAGAATGCCACGTAGAAGAAATCAACGGACAAAATTATCTTATCTGTGATAAGTCATTAGCTCTCGAAGCAAGCCTTTGTGGTGTGCCAAAAAATCGTGGTTGTATTGCCTTCTATGACAAAGACCGTCAATTATTAGAGAATTGGACATTTTCAGATTTTATCCAAAATAACGACAAACCCCCCAAAACGAACAATATGGACTTAAAAAAGGTCGCCCAAATGCTGGGCTTATCTGAAAACGCTACCGAGATGGAGGTAACGTTGAAACTTAGTGAAAATGCTCAAGCTGGTACGCAATTACAGGCGTTATTGTTGAGTCAGAAAAACGCACAAAAAACTGAAATCACTGCTTTGGTTGACAAGGTGATTGCTGAGAATCGCTTAGATGCAACGTTGAAAGGACAATACTTGACGTTAGCAGAAGCAGATTTCAATTTGGCGAAAGCTACCCTTGAAAGCTTGCCTTCTCCAACAAAGTTAAGTGATATGACTCGTCAAACACCAAGCCAAGTTGTGCAGCCAGCTGGTACTGAAGCGTGGACGTTCTCAGACCATTTCAAAAAAGGAACGCTTAATTCTTTAAGCAAAGACCAGTACAATGATTTGTACAAAAAAGAGTTTGGAGTGCTTCCTGAACAAGACGTTTCTCCGTCTGCCAAATAGCCTTTACGCAGTCAGTTAAGTAGTTACATTTTAATCACTAAATATATGTTATTAAGAACTTTATGGATGCGAACTATTGTGGAGCAGTTGTTCGCAAACAATGCCTTTTTGCTTAAATCACTCGACTGGAATGAGTATGTTCAATCAGGACTTAAAACGGTTGTAATTCCTCAAGCAGGAACACCCGCAGATTTTGAAGTTAATCGTAGTGTATTTCCTGCAACCATTACCGCTCGTCAGGACGGTGATATTCAGTTTGACATGAATGATTACACGGTAAATCCTCGCTTGGTGAAAAACATTGAGCAGAAGCAACTGTCTTATGATAAAATGGCTTCGGAGGTTCGCTTAATGTTAGGTAACGTTAAGCAAGGCGTGGCTTTGGATGTTTTATATAGTTGGAGACCTGAATTGGCTGGACAAATTATTGAAACAACTGGAGCGACAAAAGCGACGACGTTGGTTGGCTCAACTGGAAACAGAAAGGCTATTTGTTACGCAGATGTGGTAGCGGGAGCAACATTATTGGATAATCAAGATGTTGACGGTGAAGGTCGTCAGATGTTATTGCCAGCGAACTTGTATAATCAGTTAATGCTTGACCCTGATGTTAAGCAAAATTTTAATACAAAGTTAGCTGATTTGTCAACTGGCGTATTAGGTCACCTTTGCGGTTTTGAGATTATGAAACGCAGCTCTGTTTTGAAGATTTCAGATAGCGGAGTGACGAGGACTCGTACTGCTGCAACCGCTGCAGCCGATTCACAATCTTGTCTGTTTTGGCATCCCGACTGGGTAGGTCGTTCGGTAGGAAATGAGGATGTAATTATGGATGCAGCTCCACGTGCCGAATACTACGGGAGAATCATGTCGGCTCAACTTCAAGCTGGAGGCTCAAAAGTTTCTGCCACTGGTGTGGGTGTTGGTGCAATTCGCCCAGCAAACGTTTAGTTTTTTATCAAGATAACAACCCCCAAACGGGCTAACGAAAGGCAACAAGTAGTTAGCCCATACTAATATGAATGTACGTATTTTATTTGAACAGTTTCCCGACGCAAAAGAATGCTACGTTGCAGGTTCAGATGCGTTTTTGAATGAAGAAGATGCGAAAGGCCATGCGAAACATTTTAAGCTCAATGTCAAAAAGGTGCTTCGTGAAGAGTTGGAAGAAGCTCCAAAGGATGAGATTAAGAGTGCAAATGCTGTTGTTTCTTCTACTGATGATACTGAAGATGAAAATCCAGAGGCTGAAAGCGATGAAGACACGCAAGCGACTAAAGAAACTCCTGCAACTAAAGAAGCAGCTGTGACTGATGAAACTCCTGCAACTAAAGAAGCAGCTGTGACTGATGAAACTCCTGCAACTAAAGAAGCAGCTGTGACTGATGAGACAAAAGCAAAAAAAGGTAAAGACGCTTAGTTTATCAATCTAACCACTAATTTTTTTTCTAATGAATGGCTTACCAAATGTTTCAATCACAATAGGCAATTATCAGTTAGGGCGAACCGCCACAACGGATGATGGAGTAGCAGGTTTGGCAATTCCTGCTACTGCAAAGCCTAATTTACCACTTTATACGCCAAAGCAGATTTTCAGCCTAAAAGAAGCTGAAAGTTTTGGGCTTACGGCTGCAAATGACATTGCGGAAAATATTGACGCTTGGAAGCAAATTAAGGAATACTACGATACGGCTGGCAATGGAGCAGAATTGTATTTTATGACTTATCCGATGGAGCGTACTATGACCCAAATGTGCGACCCAACTAATACTGGCAATAATTCAGTGCGTACTTTATTAGATTATGCTGGCGGTAGAATTACGCTTTTGGGGATTGCTCGTTACATCTCTTCAGCTATTACGTACAACCAAACTAATTTGGGTGGTATTGATGCTGATACCCATACGGCAATGCTGAAATTAAACACGATGGCTATTGAGTATAGCGATAATATACAGCCATTTTCGGGTTTTGTTGATTGCAGAGGATGGACTGGCGTTGTGGCTGACTTGCTTGATATGCGTACATATTCATACCGAAAAGTCACTCCAGTATTGTGTGGCTCAGCGGCCGCTGGTTATAATGGAGGCTCGGCGTGTATCGGAGCTGTGTTGGGCAAGTTTGCTTTAATTCCTGTACAACGTTCGCCAGCTCGTGTGAAGGACGGCGGTTTGAATATCACGCAAGCGACATTTACGAATGGGCAAAACATTGAGCGTTACAGTAAGACTCAAATGGATGCTATTCAGGATAAGGGCTACTTATTTATTCGCAAGTTTACGGGGCTTTCAGGTTATTATTTCAATGATGACCCGACGGCTACGGCTTCCAATGACGATTTCTTGAGCGTGACCAATAACCGAGCAATGGACAAAGCTTTGCGATTACTGTACGGCACGTATGTTCTTGAGTTGGGTGATGAAATTAGTATCACGGCCGACGGGAAAATTGCACCGTCTCAAGTTGCGTATTTACAACAGGTGTTCGCTAATGCTCTCCAGCAACAAATGGTTAATCAAAATAATATTTCAGGATTTGAGGTTTATATCGACCCGTCTCAGAATGTTATTTCGACGGATGAGTGGGAAGTGCAAGCAACAATTACGCCAGTAGGACATACCAAGAAAATATCTGGATTGTTAAAGTTTAAAAATCCATCGGCTACAACAGTTTAATTAAGCTCACATTTGGCCAGCCTTTGGGTTGGCCAAAATAACTAATACAAAAATGTTCAATTCAAGAGAATTTGGCTGGAGCGACGTTGATATTGCCTTGCAAGGAAAATTATTAACGAAGGCGGTTGCGGTCGAGCATACTGAAAGCCAAGAGGTGAAAAAGCTGAGAGGCAAGGGTGTTAAGGCTTTCGGCATTAAGTCGGGGAATATCGACGTAAAAGGTAAGATTGAAATGTACAAATCTGACTTTGATGTATTACTTGCCCAAACTGGTAATAAAGGCGTATCGGGATTAAAAGACTTAACGCTTACTGTCGCCTACTCAAATGAAGCTGGCGATTTGGCTGTAAATACAATCATTGGGATTGTAGTAACTGAAATCGGACAGGGTGTTAAGCAAGGTGATATGGAGATTATTATTCCATTGCCTTTTGAGGCTCTTGACATCAAATACGCATAATGACTTATTCGGTAGTAATTACAGTCCTTTGTGTAGGATTAATCTTTATCTTATTTACTCGTAAAAAAATGACTCACGCAGCTCAAGTTTTAGAAGCTTTTGAAAAGTTCACTTCAGCAGAAGTTCTCTATCAAACCGTCGATGGCGAGCTTTTTACGGAGCTTCCTGATGCTCAGGCGTATGCGGCTCAATTGATTTCAACGGCAATCGTTACGATTCCTCGACCAACAGCAGTTACTCCTGAAGCTATGCCGTTTTCAGGAAAGTGGGTGTTTTTGCCTCATGGTTCTGCTTCGGTTTTACAGGATAACCTTATTATTAATGGCTTTGGGGAGCTTGGCGGAAAGGTTAACTTCTCAAAGTTTCAGCCCTACGTTGGGGATGAGTCGAATCTTTCAGCCGTCTTTCCAAACGCAATTGCACAACAAAGTTTTTCAACAGATACGAAAGCTTATGTAACGACCGACGGACTCATTGCTATTAATCCGTCCAAGATGTATTTGCTTGATTTATTGGCGAGTACGGATGCTGTTGATTCGGAGTTTGGTGTAGGACTTCAGTTCTACGACCAAGATGGTGATTTGATTGAGCTATCTTACATTAGTTACGAGCAGAGTAGTACTGTACTTACAGCTCCGCTCAATGCTGGAGATACTTATATTAATATTTCGGGCGTGCCAAGCTTCGTTTCGGGCGGTGGTTCAGATGGCCAAAGGAATTTGGCATTTTTGAACTATACCTTCAAAAATGGGAAAAAGTCAACAACCTACGGCAAAAACAGGATTGTTAATGCTTATCCAGCTACGGGACATTTGAACACGGCATCGGGCGTTAAACTTTTTCTTAATACGCCATATCAAGGTGTTTCGATTCCTTCAGGAACAAAGGTTGTTAATCCTCGCTCTGTTGCTCCTTATACCCTTATGTTTGGCTTCTCTCACTTTGATGCAAACCAAACAACTCGGTTAAGACGTGCAATGGGTGGACAGCCATTTGCATCAATCGCTGGTAATAATATCAACATAAGCCGTTTTGCTCAGTACGCAAAGCTCGTTGTTAAGCAATCTTCTGAAGCATATTTTAACCTCATTCTGTCGGAAATGTCATTGACAGAAATCCATGCAGGAGCAGATATTACGGCGATGGGGTCTTTTTCACTGCCTGTACCTGAGTACAATGCCGAAAATGTACCTAATGGCTATCGCTACTATGTTAATAGTGCAATATTCGAGAGCTATGATGGCCAGTGGGTAATAATTGGATATACACCATTTGTCACAGGCGAATAATAAGAGCCAAATTGCTTCCTTGCTTTGTTGGTTGGGGCGGGTAGGGCTTGCAGTCCTACCCAAACCTAAACTTTGTAATGGAGCTTTGAAATATTGTAAGAAAGGGTTTTGGGTACTCCCATAGAGCCGTTTATTCGGCTCTAAAATGCCAATTAAGTATCAGTTAAATAGCGTTTAAACAAGCAAGGAAATGAGTAAAATTACAGATGAGATTGTTGCAAAGCACAAAGCTTCAGGAATCACAACCTACTTACTAAAAGTAGATACAACCAAAACCGCAACTGACACATCTGAAGAAGATGAGTCGGAAGTAATTGAGCAAAAAGAAGGCGTTTACTATGCCATTTTGAAAAAGCCAGGGAGAAAGGAAATAGGACACGCCATGTCGAAAAAAGACCCGTTAAGCATGGGTGAAAGTTTTTTAAAGATGTGCTGGATTGATGGTGACGATGAGATGACCGATATTAATTTTCAGGATACAGTCGGCGTTGTGGCCGCATTGCAAGCCGCAAACCTATTTGAAGTTGTACAGGGTAGCTTAAAAAAGCTTTAAGCGACACGCCTCCAATTGAAGTTGACCTTGAGACGTTTCAAATGCCACAAATGGCCGCTTGGATTAGGTACTTCTTTAAGGTTGACCCATACGAGCTAACGGACGATGATTTTGCTCAGCTTTGGCGTGAAGCTTTCTATTTGTTACAGATGACTAAGCCGATTAAATCGGACAAAAAATAAAAGCCCCCCAACCCCTAACGGGGAGCGTTATCGCTCCTCTTAGGGGTTTTAAATTTTAAAGACATGGATTTTTTAGCGACTTGGCGAGTGATTGATATGATAACCGCTCCGACTCGACGGATTATGCAGGCGGTCGATGCTGCTCAAAATGTAGTTGACAGAGCTGGCCGAGCGATGGGTGGAACGTTTAACAGAGCTGCGAACTCAGTGACATCGCTCAGGGAGCAAATCGACAAACTGCGTTCAACACGGGACTCGCTCAGGATTGGAGTTGATACTACTCAGATTGCAAATGCCAATCGCCAGCTCAGGACTTTACAAGGTGAGCTAACAAGGCTTGAACAAATGAACAGTCGAGCCGATGGAAGTTTAGGAAGTAGTAGTGGTGGACTAATGGCTGGTTTAAGCCGACGGCTTTTGCCATTATTTGCGGCGAGTACGTTGGCAGCTGGAGCGAATGGTATGGCTGAGTCAGGAATGCAACGAGAATTGACTCAAGCGAAATACCAGCAATTTGCAGGAAAGAAGCAAGGCTTACAAGTCTTTGAGCAGCTTAATCAATTTGGTAATGATTCAATCTACAAGAACAATGATGTATTGAGTTCAGGTGCAAAGATTGTTGAGCAGTTCGGTGCGAATAAGTCTTTGTCCCAAATTAAAATGTATGGGAATTTAGCTGGAGGTGATGGTGAAGCTTTGAAGGGTATCACCCGAACAATGGGTCAAATTAAAGGCGTTGGCCGTCTTCAGGGTGATGAGCTGAATGAGCTGGCAAATCACGGAATATTAGGTTTACAAGAGCAAATTGCAAAGATGAAAGGCGTGTCGGTTGCATCGTTTAATAAGATGAAAGAAGCTGGCGAAATATCGTTCATGGATGTTCAAAAAGCTTTGGAAGCGATGACCAGTAAAGGAGGTAAATATTTTGGCTATTTAGATACAATTGCCAATACCACTTTCGGGAAAATGCAAAAGTTGATAGGCACGATTCAAGATAAGTTTGAGCGTTTTTCAATGTCAAAATTACCAATGCTTAATGGGTTGTTGGATTGGGTTAATAAGTTTATAGATAATTTTCAACCTGCTGGAGATGCGATTTCAAACTTTGCAAAATCATTCAGCCCATTGTTTTCAGCTGTACAAAAAATACTCGAAGCCTTCGGGTTGTTGCCACGAGAAGGCGATGGAGTAATAGGAATTATCAATGGCATTTCGGTCGTGTTTAATTCATTGGCTGGCATAGTTCGGTTTGTTGGAAGCGTTGTCAATAATCTTATCTCAATCTTTCAATTGTTGCCTTTTTCTGACACGATAGCGAAAGGAATCGGGGCTTATGTGATGTTTAAGAAATTTGTTGATGTACCTGCGATTATTCAAAATGTAAAAATGGCTTGGGCTGCTCTAAATGCGAGTTTCTTGGTAACTCCAATAGGATTGATAATTGTCGGCATTGTCGCTCTTGTAGCAGCTCTTACTTATGCTTGGCAAAATTCGGAAAAATTTAGAGAGGTTGTAGTTCGAAGCTGGGAAGGCATCAAGGCCGTGTGGTCATCTATCTCAGAGACTTTTATGATAGTTTGGAATACGGTATCAGCTTGGATGACAAAGATTGGACAGTTTCTATACGGTAGCTGGTTGATGATTAAGGACATGGTCGTTAGAAAATTCTACGAAATGTATGAGCCAGTAAGGCCTTATGTGGAAGCCATCGTGAGAGCATTCAACTGGGTGAAAGAAAAAGTTGGTGGTGTTTGGGATTGGATTACTGATAAGATAACCAGTGCTTTTGAAAAGGTGAAAGAATTTGTAAAGCCATTTACAGACATTGTAAAAAAGGTGCTGCCATTTACGCCGCTTGGTATTGCGGTCGGAGCTGGTAAAATGGCGTTTGATGTTGCCAGTAATTTGGCTGACAAGTTTAAGGCTGGGTATAATTCAAAAGCGGCAGATAAGGCTGTGGCGTTGGCAAATAAAAACAACGCACAAAACAAAGGGCTGTTTGATGGAGCTGGAGCGTTTGCAGGAATGGGAGCAGACGGCGGAGCGGACGGAGCTGGAGCTGGTGGAGCTGGTGGTAAAGGCTCAGGAATTAGCGATAGCGTAGAAGGAGCAAAAAGCCGAACCATTAACATCACTGTAAAGAATCTTGTAGAGACGATTAACAATTATGTGAATACGGAGCAAACAGGAAAGAAGGTTGGCGATGATGTTTTAGACACGATTAACCGTTTGTTAAGTTCGGGTGATAGATTGGCTTATGAATAGTTTTAAACTTTTATGTACGTACAAAAATGGCATTAATAGACGTGGCTTTGGCCGACCTGTATAAAAATGTTTTCGGGTTTACTGGTGAAATTCAAAAGAAGCTTTCGGGTGAAGCTGAAGGTAGGACGATTCGTTGTCCTGTGACAATGAGTTATGACGGAGACGATGTTTTTAATCCTGACAGCTGGACAATACCGTTTGAACCCATTGTTTCAGTACATGGTAAAAATGTTATAATTCGCAACCCTGTTCTGAAAAATCGAGACATTGGTACAGTAAAAGAGCTTTGGAGTGCGGATGATTGGCAGGTGGAAATTAAGGGAATTGTGTATGTTGATGATACGACAAAGCTTCCACAGGCAGACATTAACCGTTTGAGATACTTCTTTGAAGTCCGTCGAGCGATTAAGGTCGAAAGCCCTTTTTTGAGCTTATTCGGGATTAACTATTTAGCCATTGAGTCGGTTGAGTTTCCGCCGACGGATGGGTATAATTACCAAGCTTTTGTTTATAAATGTTATTCAGACAAACCTTTTAATTTATAACAAAAATGACAATTGAAACAAGATTTAATTTAAAAGAGATTGCTTTCTTTATTCATAATAACGACATCGTCTCTTTTCCTGTATATGGCATAGAATACAAACATGGAAGGATTACTTATTCATTTATGGAGCGTAAATCTCAAACATTAATGGATAATGACTCTATAATTCATATCGAAGAAAAGAGATGTTATAAGTCTATTGATGAGCTTGCAGAATTTTATAAAAATATTAAATAATATGGCAATAAGATGGATGTGCCATCGAATTACAATCGCTGGCAAAACAATCAATGGAATAACTGATGTAGAAGTTGATACAACGATGGAGGCTTTGAGCGATGTGGCAAGAATAACGCTGCCATTTATGATTCACAATAAGCCTTTCAATATTGAAGGGAAATTTAAGAGAGGTGACACAGTAAAAATTGAGCTTGGTTATAATGACCAGTACACTACGGAGTTTGAAGGATTTGTAAGAGCGTTGAGCGTAAATAATCCGTGCGTAATTGAGTGCGAAGACGCTATGTACAGATTTCGCAAACCAATCAAATCGAAAGAGTTTCTAAATGTGTCTATCAATGATATTATGAATTATGTTATTGGGCAGATTGGAGGGTTTAAGCTGAGTTCAACAGTTGGCGATTTGAAGTATGATAAGTTCGTGATTAGGAACGCAAGTGGTTTTGAAGTATTAGAAAAAATCAAGCAACAGTTTGGAATTTCGATATACATACGAGGAACAAAATTGATTGCAAACTTGAAATATACCGAAAAGACTGGCGATTGTTATTTTTCATTTTCAGAGAATGTAAAAGGCTCAAACTTGAAATGGGTAAACGGTGATGATGTAAAAGTTCAGGTGAAAATCAAAGGGCTGAAGGCTGACAATACTGCCACCAAAGAAGTAGTTATTGGCACGGCTGGAGGTGAGGTTATAACGCTTCCCGACGCTCGAAACATTACAGACCAAACCAGCTTGGAGCTACGAGCAAAGGAGTACCTAAAAACGCTAACCTATACAGGTTATAGAGGTGAGCTGGTAAGTTGGGGACGCCCCTACTGCGATGTTGGTTACTCCGCTTTCATCGTTGACCGTGATTTTCCTGATAGAGATGGGCGGTATTATGTGAAAGGGGTTAAGGTAAGATTTAGTAGTACAACAGGCTATGAGCGAGCCGTATCGCTCGGTATCAAACTATGACGGAGCAAGAATTATTACAGAAGTTTAGAAGGGTCATATCTCAGCCAGCTCTGCCTGTTTACATCGCTACGGTTGAGGACGTACAAGGGTTTGTTGCTACGGTTACGTTTCCCGATGGCTTCGAGTTGTCGGGTGTTAGATTGAAAGCGGCCATCGACGAAGCTGGTGAGTATGTTGTTGTTAAGCCCAAATTAAAATCAACTGTTTTGCTCGGTTGTTTGAGTCAAAGTGAAAGCGACGGACAATTTTATATTGTGGCTTGTAACGAAGTTGAAAGCATTGTTGGCGTGATTGATAAGACAAAATTTTCGATTGACAAAATGGCCGTGTCGGTCCAGGTTGTAGGTTCAAAAGTTTTAATGAAAGATGGCGAGGTATCAATCAAACAGGAATCAGCAGAAGTTAGTTTGAAGGCTGAAAATGTCAAAATTCATGCTAAAACAAAATTGATAATCAATAGCTCAGAAGAGTCGCTCAAGACAATTTTAACTGATATTACAGGGATGCTTAAAGAGATGAAAGTATTGACTGGACAACCAGGAACTCCATCACCAATATTCCCAGCTTTGATTGCTCAGATAACACAAATTGAAATGAAGGTTAACAACCTTTTTGATACAGAATGAAAGATTTTCTATATGATGATAGTTTTGATTTCCTTATCAAGGATGGGGATTTAGTAGTAGGAAATGTAGAAAATCAGGCTGCACAGGAATTGCTCGAAGCCGACAAAGGTTGGTATTTTTTTGACCAAACTGTCGGAGCTGGTTTAGTGTATTATTTGAATGATGACATCGGAGCAGGTAACGCTTTTGTCGGCATAAGAAAGGGATTGGAAGCCGACGGGATGTCGATTCAAAATTTAGACTTTGTTGGCGAGAATTTGCAATTAGAGTTTGAGTATAATAAGCGATTTCCAAAAAGCACAGTCAAAGGATTTTCACTTTCAGGAAAGAATAAAGTAGTAGATGTAAGTCCAAATCAAAGCATATTCGACTTAGCACTTATTTACTACGGAGCAACTGAAGCGGTATGGAATATAATGGATAAGGTAGGAGCGGTTGATTTCCCTCCAGTTATGCCTTATCAGACAATACAGGTTGATGTTTTACTGAATAATACAGGTGATTTGTATGAGCGAGTATCAATGGAGTTGGCGACTATTTTAGATGTAGAAACTCGGGGGATTGGGTATTGGAGAATTGAACAAGACTTTAAAATTACTTAATATGACACAAGAAGAAATTTTCGCAGAAATGGCTGCGATTCAGGCGGCATCTCCTGAATTGACTCAGCTTGATAGCACGTCGGCGACGAGTTTTTGGGAGCAAATGAAAAAGCTGTTTGCGTTTATGTCTGCACGGCTTTTTGTAATGCTTTCGGAACATCAAACTAATATTGAAAAAATCTATTCTACCAACAGATACGGTACTGAAGACTGGTATAGAAAAAAAGTTTTGGAGTTTCAATTTGGCGACGACCTTGAGGTTATTGAGGGGGAGTTGAAGTATGCGACAGTGAATGAAAATAACAGGGTTGTTCGCTCTGTCAAATTCATTACGTCATCGCTGAATACGATGTTGGTAGTGGTTACGGGTTTCGCTTATGACCCTGTGACAAAATACAAGATGAGTAATGAAAAGGTTGCAGCTTTGCAAGGCTATATGGAAGAAATAAAATTACTTAATACGACAATTACGGTTAGGTCTGAAGTAGCTGATAGAGTGTATTTGCGTGTTGGGATTAAGATTAATCCGCTATTGCTTACGTCTTCAGGAGCGAGCGTTACGGCTTCAACCGTGTATCCAGTTAAGGACTATTTGAAGACGATTATAGAAGGCTATGACGGCACAACAAAGCCTTTGACAAAGTTCTATCTTCAGCAAAAACTAATGACAATGTCGGAAGTGAAATTTGTGGATGTGAGCTATATGAATAGCTTTTCTGTGATTGCAAATGATGAGCAGGGAGCTGGATTAGATTTGATTGATTCGGTATCAGGACAGTTTTATTTTGACCCTCTTTCAATTATTACTTATGTATAGACTTAATCTTGAACGTCTCATTGCTCAGACGACTCCACCACACAGGCGACGGCCTAAAAGAAAAGCGATTGCGACAATTTTGTTAACGGCATTGCAAAGTATGTACAATCATTTTGAGGAGCAAAAAAGGGTTGATATTATGCTGGCAAAGTTTGTGCCACAGGCGAAAGTAATAGAGTATCATGCTCGCCGAGTGACTGGACTTGCTTCTGTTTTTGTTAGGATGGACTTCGCACCGAATACTTCTTTTTTTGTATTCGTTTTCAGCTTTCCCTCAACGATTCCCGAGCCAAAACTTTTTGCCTTATACGAGTTAATAACAACACTAAATATACAAAACTATTATGAAGAGAGATATTGATTATCTGAAAGATAAGTTTCAAGTTGGTGATGTCCCGTCGGGACAGGATTTTAACGACCTTATGGACTCTTTTGTACATAAGGATGAAGACCTTGGAAGCATTGTTGTTACAACGGCTTCACGCTCACAAGCAGAGGCAGGAACGGACAATGTTACACTAATGACACCGCTTCGGACTAAGCAAGCCATAGCTGCACTTGCAAGACTTAGTGTACTGCCAAACTTGAAGGCAGACATTGTTTCATTGATTGAGTTGTACGTAGATGGAGACACAGTAGCTCCACCAAGCCTTCCAGCTTGTCCACGTCAGTTAACGATTGTTAGCTTTACGAATACTACGGGAAACGACTATTCTGTAACTTTTGATGCGGAAGGAGTATCGTCGATTACCTGGGAAATTTTTAATAATGCAAACACGAGTGTATTAACAGGAACGTCTCCAGCTCTTACTGTTAATACTTTTACGATGCGAGCCATTTTGCCAAGCGGAGACTATAAAATAGTATTTGCTCCAACGAATTGTACTTCGGCAGATGAGACCATTAGAACGAAGACTTTTAGCGTTGTAAGCACATCACTTCCGTTTAGCATTACGGGTGTTACGATTGAGCGTTTTAGTACAAAATTGAAGGCAACTGTTGTTGTTTCAAATACCACAAATGTAACGCTTGAGTACTCAAAAGATGGGGTGACGTATCAGACTTCTAATGTATTTGACAACCTGACTGAAACGAATAAATTTTATGCTCGTCAGACATCAACTCCAGCTAATATTGTTGAATTCACAAAGCAAGATTCATTGACAGATGATTGGTTTGAAAACGAAATACGAGACTATGAAATAGCCGAGCCAACGATGCTCAATGCGGTAGATTTGAGCAGTGTTCCTGACTTTGAAATACCTAATCATCCAAACCCTCGATACGTAGGACAGAAGGTTTTTGAGAACATTCTTAAAGGCCCGAATTGGAGAGGTCAATCAACGGCTGGCGACGCGTTTCTTAAAGGTTTTACGCATATTGACGTAGGTCTTTTAGAGCTTGGCACAGAACGACAGGTTGACCCTTATAACTCCAGCTTCGTCTCAACAATTCCGCTTGGAAAATTAATACAAGTTGGTGGTGGTGGCGACTACGAACATCTCGCACTTGGCGTAAGTGGCACGGCGGCACAAATGGACGCAATTCCCTATAATCAGTATAATGACATCCTTAACGACTATAAGTATAATGTTCCCCAAAAGTTTAAGGGCAGCGACTCCATTTTTAAGGGCGGATTTATAGGTTTTGACCTTGAAAACGGTAGTTTCCATTTAGGATTACAGTCGTTTGTTAATAGAATTGTAATGCTTCATTATGTATTATTAGAAGCGTCAGCAGAAAATACTGATGTGTCGTTAATGTACCAAAGTTTACCGCTACAACTTGTAGGGTTTGGTGTTAAGAGAAGTCATTACAATACAACAGCAGATGCGACGTGGACAACTCCAGCCGCCAATGTTGGTAACGGTTTTCCCACTGAACTTGTCGGCAAATCGTTAAGAACATTATCTTCACGTATGCGATGCAAATTTGAGTATTATTTGCTTTATGAGGCATATCTACCTGAAGGGTACAGATTGCTTAATAAGCAAAATACTAACCTGACAGACTGGGCTGGAAATGATACATCATTGCTTACTCACTTCAATATTGCAGCTCCCTCATATATGCACTGGGCAGCTCATACGGCGGCAGGTTTAGGAGTACAACGTCCCCATTTGAACGGAAAATCATTAATGCTTCAGGCAAACCATTTTAATGCGGCAGGTAATGGTTATCTCTACGAAGAGTATGCAGGTGCTACTGGTCAACCACAGACCACAATACTGAAACAGGCATACGACGGGCTTGGGCGGTATCCTATACCCAATTATATCGTTCAAGGGCAGATTTTTATTGCCATATTCTCCCAAGCAACATATTATCAATGGGAGTCCAATGTTCTGCTTACACCTGAGCCAAAATCGACAGGAGAGCAGGTTAATCAACACCCAGCTCCGAGCTATCGAAATTACAGAGGCGTGACCGCTCAAGCATGGGCATTTAGAAGGCTTTCTGTGGTGAAATGTAAGGTAGGAAATCAAACCTATGCAATTGCTGACATGATTGATGGAACGGAGCAATATATGTGCGAAAAAACACAGGTTGATTATTTGTCTGTATCTAATTATCAAGGAGTGAAAGAAGTTAATCCGCTCGATTGGATTGAATTCAAACTTACGCCAGTCTTAACTATTATCAATGAGGTCAAGGGTCTGATTGCCATTTGGGCTTGTCAGGCTTACGGCGTTGAGCAATCAAGTTTAGATGTTGTGTACAACAAAAATGGCTACAATTTCAAAAAAAGAATTACTGTGCCAGCAGGGACTAATAAGCTATTCATCTTTAGCTTAACTGGCAATTAAATAATTATTAATCACTAATTAAACAAGTAATATGAAGTCAAAAAGGTTAGGCAAAACACCAATCAAATTAAAAACACCAATCAACTATTATGGGAGCAAAAACCAATTGCTCCCTAAAATTCTCCCACTAATACCCGAACACTCCGTGTACGTTGAGCCATTTTTTGGTGGTGGAGCATTATACTTTGCAAAAGAGCCAGTAAGAATTGAGGCAATTAACGACATCAATGGCGATGTAATTAACTTTTATAAGACGGCAAAACGTGAGTTTGAAGCCCTTAAATTAGAAATTGATTGTACATTATTTAGCGAAGAGCAACACGCTCAAGCGTCCGATATTTACAATCAATCAGAAGAGAAGACTTCTGTATTACGAGCATGGTCTTTATTTGTTCTTACTCAACAATCATTCCTTAATATTTTAGGGAATAGCTGGAGATTTGACCACACAAGAAACATTGCATCGACGTTTCAAAACAAAAAGGATATGTTCGATGAGCGTTATCTCAAACGTTTTGAGCGTACACAAATATTTTGCAGAGATGCAAATAGAGTGCTCCTAAACATGGATTGTCCTGAAGCTTTTCACTTTATTGACCCTCCGTATATTAACACTAATTGTGGCCATTATGAAGGCTATACAGAAGATGATTTTAAGACTTTATTATCGACCTGTGAGAAGATTGAAGGCAAGTTCCTTCTTACAACTTTCCCCAGTGAGATTCTCAGCGGCTATGAAAACAGAAGTTTTTACCATGAATTACAAGCCAACGGCTGAGCAAATAGCTCAAATGAATTTAAAAGAACCCCACATGGCTGCCTAATCTTTCAGTATCGAAATAGCTGAGCGATGAACTTATTTTCAAAGTTCGGCCATGCAGGGTAAGTCTTGCAGACTCGCTCAGCGACAATATTTCGATAAGATTAGGCACTTCAAAATTACAAAAGGCTCACCAGTTTGGCGAGCCTTTTGTAATTTATTTCCTGAAAATGCCGATAATATTTTTACATTTGGTATGATATTTTTTTACATTTGGAAGCGAAATTTAATGAAGTGTGTCATTGGTACAATTCAAAATATTTCCGTGAACCTGCCGAAACTTCACGTTTCCAACCATTTTTGTTGCTGGATTATATTCTGAATAGGTAAGATTAAAATGCTTTAAGTTGACAGTATCAATGCACATTTTGAAAGCCAAGTCTTTGAATGCTTTTGGGGGATAAGGTCTAAAATTCCCTTTTGGAGGCGTATTAAAAAGTCTTGTATCTGTAAAAACATTGATAAATCCGCTTTTGATTAGCAAGTTGTTGGCGTACAATTTCTTCTCAAAAAAAAGTTTTTGTAAGCTAATTCCTGTCAATTCAAGGTTTTTACAAGCGATTAGAATTCTGTCTTCTCCATTAGACTTATTCCCGTAAGTAATTGGCTGATAACGTGGCTGATAACGCAAATCTCCGATGGTCATCGAGCGAGATTTTGTTGAAAAAACTAAAGAATTAATAGTAAAAACATTGAGTGAGTCTTGTGAAGTGACCGATACTTTTTTCAATTTAAAAATACATTCTTTGGTATAATAAAACCTTTGTTTATCGATGTGAGAGGTTGAATCAATCAAAAAATTAGAAACCACTAAATCTAAGTTTTCAACCTTACTGTGCTGAGGTTTTTGAGGATTTGATAGGTTGGTATAATTGAAAGTAATATTGTCAAAACTGACTTTTTCTACTTCAAAAGACCTGACAAATTTTGAAATAATTTGGTACGGAGACTTAGCCGTTTTTAGAGAATTATAAGGTTGTTTTTGGTGTAAAACATCAATGATTGGCGAATTAATGACAATAGAATTGAGGTGTAATTTCTTTGAAAATAGAATCGCCCAAGGTCTTAGTCCCGTTAATTCTATTTTATCTACTTTTGCTTCATAAATATTATCAGGAAGTTTATTCTCTTTTTTTAAACCATCAAAAACAGTAGAATCTGAACGCCAAATAACTTCCGAAACTTGTGCATTGCCCGATAAAACATCGTATTGTAATCGCTTAAAATCAATGGTGTATAAACCGTTGGTAGATTCCAAAACGGCTGCTTGAATTCTTTTGGTAAGTAAAGGTTTTAACCCCCATAACCCCAATACCGATATCAGAATCAATAAACTAAAAAAGACACTTGCCACCATGATTACAAGTGTTTTATAGCGATTTTTGGGTAGATTTTGTTCCATAAAATTCTTGCTTTTAAGCGTTTATTTCCACTCAATTTTCAAAAAGTGGAAATAAACATTAAGCTATTTATTTCTGAGCAATTTCACTTTCGGAATTATCTACTATTTGTCGCAAGACAAAATTAGACCACGGATAGAACAGATAAAACAGATTTACACTGATTTTTCTTTAAATTTATCCGTGTAAATCCGTTGAATCAGTACAATCTGTGGTCTAATTTTATTCTGCGACAAATTGTAGATAGTTCCGTTCACTTTTAGCCGCTTGCTTTTTTAATTTCTCATCAGCAACAATCGCAAATTCAACCCGACGATTTTGTTCTCTTCCTGATTCAGCAATATTCTCGGCGACAGGATTTTTCTCGCCGTAACCCAAAACGGTCAGCCGATTTCCCGAAACGTTATTGGCTTTCAATACGTTAGAAACCGCTTTGGCTCTTTGTTCTGATAATTTCATATTGTATTGTTCAGTCCCAACATTATCGGTATGTCCCGCTACCAAAATTTCAGTGTTTGGATATTGTTTCAAGGTTTCTGCAAATTTGACTAAATTTTCGTTCACCTGATTGTTAACAACTGATGAATTAAAGTCGAATAACACGCCAGATTTCATGGTAATTTTTATGCCCTCTCCCACACGTTCTACGTCTGCCAAAACATCTAAATCTTTCTTAATTTTCTCGGCTTGTTTATCCATATATTTTCCGATAAATGTCCCTGCAACACCACCAACCGCTGAACCAATGATGGCATAAACCGCAGGATTTTTAGATTTACTGCCAATAACTGCTCCTAAAGCTCCACCCGCTCCGACTCCGATAATTGCCCCACGTTGCTCTTTGTTAAGTTTTTTGAAAGAATTACAAGATGAATTTCCAAAAATTAGTATGATTGAAGCCAACAAAATTGGCAGTGTTTTATTTTTTAACGTTTTCATAATTCTCAAGTTTAATTGATTCATAATTTGGCAAATCACCTGATATTCAACACGTTGAAAAAATTATTCCATCAGACAAACACGCCAACTTAGCTCACTTTTATAATAAACTGATGCAAATGGTGGCAATAATTCCCCACTTTTAGAATATCCACAAAAAAACGCTGCAACTCAATAAAGAATTACAGCGTATATCGGGTTACAAGGGCTATTTGATTTATTAAACCTATCTAAAAAGCATAATTATCATAGTCGGAAGACATATTTTTTAGGCTTAATAAGTGGGCTGATAAACTATCTTTTAACGATTTAAACGTTTCCATTTCAAAAATCATTAGCACTTTTTGATAGGATTTTATCAAAAATTCATCGCCAAATCGACATGAAACCAATATCGTTCTTACATTTTTAGAAGCTTTTGCCACGCCAAAGTAAAATTGAGATTGGTCAATTTTAGCATCTTCATACAAAACTGGACTTTCTGAATTTGCGAGTGATTCATCGAGAATGACATTCAGTTTTTCAACGATAAAAGCCGATTCGTCCACTTGATTTTGAAAGGAGCGTTTTAATGCTGGATTATAAATCGTGTTGACAAGTTTTTGATAAACCTCTACACGATAACCATTTATTTTGAAAATATTTATCAAACTCCTCAACGTTTCTTCACTTTGTATTTTCATTGTTGTAAATGTTAAAATGTACAGTAAATTATATTGAAAGGGATGCCATAACTTTCGCTATAATATCCCTTTGTACCATAAATTAACTTACACCTTGTTTCAATAATGCTCAATTATTGATTTTCTAAAACTTTTTGCTCCTCCTTGGCATCATGCGAAGATGATTTCAGTGATTGAATAATTTTCAAGGATTCTGAGATAGAAGATTTTTGAGCCATCAATAAATTTTCTAACTCAGGCGAAGCTTTTACCTTTTCCAGACTTAAAGTTGTCTCGTAAACTTCAATTGCTGATTTATCGCCAAACTCGCAAGAACTCAAAATAGTTTCTCGATTATCAGAAACGATTAACGCTTTAAAATCTAACCAAGCTTGATGAATTTTTCCAACGACGGTACTTTCGGTTGCTGGTTCTCCGTCAAATTTGATAACGTGTTCGGTTAATGCCTCCGCAAAACCTTCGCTTTCATGTATCATACCTTGAAAAATCCCTTTCAAGTCTCCCCCATCCATATCATCGGTGGCTTTCTTATAGCCATCAATTCTACTATTATTTATCTCAATTAGCTCATTCAAAGCCAAAATAAGAACATCATATTGTGTTGTCATAGAAAATAAGTGGGTCATTTTTCACAAAATGACCCATATTTAGGTTTAGATTTTTCAAAAAATTAGCTGAGAGCTGCTTTGGCTTTCTCTTTCAATTCTTCGTATTTATCAGCGATTTTATCACCAATTTCTTCTGCTTTATCTTTTACATCTTCTAAAGTATCGGCAGCTTTATCTTTGATTTCTTCCCACTTGTCGGTAGCTTGTTCTTTTAAATCTTCTGCTTTATCAGAAGCATTTTCGGCTAAATTAACCGCCCCGATTTTTACATCATCAATTTTTTCAGTTGCTTCCGCTTTTAAAACGTCCACTTTTTTATCTAATGTTTCAGCTTTATGTTCTGCGGCTTCTCTGATTAATTGTTCTTTTGTAGTTTCCATGATAATAGTTTGAGTTAAAAATTAATTGTTTCACGATTAATATTAAAATTCTCATTCCACTCAATTTGAAGGTAAAAAACGCCTTTTTTTGAGAAAGATACTCCCCACTATGTAGAAAATGTAGCAAATTGAGAACACTTTTTAATGAGTTTTCTATATAATCTTACGGAATTATCTACTATTTGTTGCAAGACAAAATTAGACCACTGATAGAACAGATTTACACTGATTTTTCTTTAAATTTATCCGTTGAATCAGTACAATCTGTGGGCTAATTTTATTCTCCGACAAATTGTAGATAGTTCCGTAATCTTATCTTAAAGTATTTGATTGAGAGCTTGCCGAAAGTTGAAATTACTTTTCGCCAAGCCATTTGCACTGACAGAAATTTGTTTAACATAAAACAAAAAAGGAATAGCCCATCAAGCTATTCCTTTAACCAAAACCCTAACTGCTTAAATTATAAAATCTTTGGAAAACACTAAGATTAGATTCTACATTTTCAAATGTTAACTATCTATAAATCTAACACTTATGTAAATTTCCATGTAAAACAAAAAGAAATGTGAAAGAACCACTTTCACTATCTAACCAGTTTTTTCAATTAAAATCTTTGGTAAATGCTGATTGCAATTTTAATAAGAAACAGGGAAATCAATAAATTTCCCTGTTTAACTGCAACCTAACCACTTATAATTTATTCATTATGGAGAGAAGAATATAGGAGCAAAGAATGCTCCCTATTTCTCACAATCTAACCACTATGAAGTAAACCTACTATTATGTTTTGATGAAATGTATATTCAAAAAATCGAATAAAATTTATTTAATATCCTCTTGAATATTGTCAATTTTCTTATTCAAATCTGCTTTAAATTCTTTCCAACCTTGTTTTGTATCTGACTTAACATCCGTTAATGAATTACCTAAGTCATCAATTTTTGATTGGATTTTAGCTTTTCTTTCTTTCCAACGAGCCTTTTCCTTATCAGTTGCTTTATTCATTTTTGCGTCCATTTCAGAAACTTCCGCTTTCAATTCGCT
Source organism: Arcicella sp. LKC2W (assembly GCF_034931005.1). Taxonomy (NCBI): domain Bacteria; kingdom Pseudomonadati; phylum Bacteroidota; class Cytophagia; order Cytophagales; family Flectobacillaceae; genus Arcicella; species Arcicella sp. LKC2W. Next base: position 15,083 of record NZ_JAYGIN010000030.1, on the reverse strand, counting down.
GCGTTTTTGCTCGATTTTATTCGCCATTTCCAATCTTTCCTCTTTGATGTCTTCAGCGGTTTCATTTGCTTTTTCCTTCACATCAGAGGCAACATCGTCAACTTCATTCGCCACCTTATCTTGAGCATCTTGCGTTTTTTCAGCAATTTCCTTTTTTTCGCTTCGAGAGCATGACGTAAATGTGAAAGTACCCAACGCTAATAAACTTGCAAAAACCAATACGTTCTTTTTCATTGTAATTAAAATTTTATGTTAAAAATATGTTCCAGTATAATAAATGTTGTTTTTTGTGGAAATTTGTAGAAAAAACACCTCAACATTGTCCTTTTTTGGGTAAATTTCTATCCAATTCCACTTTATAGGAATTTCCCTAAAAATGGATTCCGACTGTTGCCTGAAGCGAATTTCCTTTAGAAGCAAATTTTGCGGCTGTACTCGGATTAGTAAATTTCACGTTAACTACGTCATTTACATTCCCTTCGTATCTCAAATCCAAGTTCAACATTCCAATATCAAACCCTACACCTGCTTGATAACCCAGTGTAACATTGTTGAAAATTTCGCTCGCTTTTTGCCCTTGATATTCTTCAATACTATCTCCCAAATTTCCACTATCTGATAATTTAAAAGTAGCAACTGGACCAGCATTTACCCTTAAAACATTTCCAATTTTTATACCAACCAAAATCGGTAAATCTAAGTTGGTCAGTTTCAAATCAACTGTTTTTCCATTGGCTTTTCCATCTTCAAATACATTGAACTTACCTCCTTTTTGAGAAAGTAAAATTTCGGGTTGGATAAATATCGTTTTACCAAATCTTAAAAAAACACCCCCTACAAATCCATAAGCTCGGGTATCGTTTGGACTAAAATTAAAAACTTTCCCTCCCGACGATAATGACAAATCATTTCCACTCACTTGAGATAAATTGACTCCCAATCTTAGACCTGCCGTGAAAGACTTTTCTTGGGCAAAAGCACTTATACTTGATATGGCTAAAATGGATACTAATATTACCTTTTTCATAATTATCTATTTGATTATTAATACCTTAACAATTTTACAATAAAGATTATAAAATGATTATACCAGTATTAATTTCCAACAATCCACTTAATTATTGGGCAAATAATACCCCAATCTTAGGAAAGGTGCGGATATTTTACTCGATTATGGGTAATTTCCCACAAAAAATGAGTACCCTTTTGAGGCACTCATCATGACTTAAAAAATAGGCAGGCAACTACTGAACTGACTTTGGAGTTCTCTTTTTCCCTTTCACCAATGATTTTACGTCTTCAGTGGTTTCAGTAATTGTTTCCACCAAATCAGGCATAAAATCTTTCATTCGCTTTTTCTTTTCCTGCAAAAGTCTATTATGGTCTGGCTCACCCAATAAATATCCATAGGGTTTTAATTCATGAACGGAATCGAAGATAACTTTCAAAATTGCCGTTGTAGGCAATGAAAGTGCCATTCCTGCAATTCCCCAAAGGGCTGAACCCAACAAGAGAGCAATAATGGCTACTAAACCATTGATACTGATTTTGGACCCAACCACTTGAGGAGTAATAAAATTGCCTTCTAAAAATTGCACAAAAATAAAAACACCTGCTACCCCAACAGCATACATTGGGGAATCTTTGGTGATGAGAGCCACAATAATTGGCAGAATTGAGCCAATTAAAATACCGACAAAAGGAATGATGAGTAGAGCCGCCGCCAAGAAACCAAAGAAAACGGCATAATCAATACCCAAAACCAATAACCCAATCGTATTTAGCGTGCCTACAATAAGCGTTACCGTGACCAACCCTGTTAGGTAACTATGTACAACATCGTATATTTTTGTGAGAACAGTATCAATTGTGTATCGCCTTACATTGGGAAAAACTTTATAAAAGAACATTTTGAAGAAATCCCGATAATAGAGCAAAAAGAACATATAAATTGGAATTAACGATAAATTTCCAAGCATATTTCCAGTAGTAGATAGTGCAGAAGAGAAAAATGAGCCACCTCCTCCACCAATTATTCCAGTACCATATTGCTTCAATTTTGCTATTTGTGTATTCTTTCCGACGTGTAGATAACGTTCTGCCAATTTCTGACAATCAGCAAAAATATGAGTAAATTTCTGCTCTAATTGTGGGAGCATTTCACCAAAACTAACAATCTGATTAGATGCCAACCAAACTAAATAAGAAGTGAAAACCATAAATAAAATCAGCGAAATAGTGATGGCAAAAACCCTACTAATTCCTCTCTTTTCGAGCCATTTATCAATTGGATAAAGAGCCATTGCCAAAATGATTGCTACAAATAATGGCACTAAAATATCTTCTAATACTTTGAGCCAATACACCAAAATAGTAACACAAATCAGCGAAAATGCCAATTTAATGATATACGGAAAGTTAGATTTCATGAGTTATTTCAATAATGGTTAAAAAAAGAGAGGAATGAATGCACACCCCTCTCTCTAATAATTTGGATTTAATAAAATTTAAACAAGAAGCAATACAAAATATTTAATCAAAAGTTAACATACGTATGAAACCCTCCATCTCAAACATATTCTACTTTTTGTATCGTTAATAGCGTATTCTTGAAGAATTACCTTTGACTTTCTTCAGGAACGAATCAAAATCTTTACTGGCGAAAGGGTCAGGATTTAGATAATCTTTCTCAATTTTCAAAAAGGCAAATCCAAAGAATATAGCCAAAGCAATAATGCCGAGCGATGATAAAACGAAAATGATTTGTTCCATGATAGTTAAAGTTTAAGGTTCTATATATCTGAATCTTAATTTATACACCTCTACGAATGAACGATAAGATGATTGATACGATTGCTAACACAAGTAAAATATGAATGATACCGCCTACGCTGTAAGCAAATACTCCCAATAACCAACCTATAACTAATATTACTGCAATGATATACAATAGATTTCTCATAATTTTTAGTGTTTAAATGTTTATATTGTTTGATTTAACAATACGTTTAAATTCCTGTACCAATCTGAAAAACAAGCAATTATGTAGAAAAGTGATAAAATTTGAGTAAAAAGAATGGGTAAAGTGTAGAAAATAAACCCCAATAATGTTGATTTGATGACTAAAACAACGGTGGCACTAAAGTGTTAGTCTTGTGTATGAAAACTTACTAAAATCAAAATATGGATATTACCCTCAAGAAAAAATTGAAAGAATATATACAGTTTACCAGTGAAATTTTCACAGAATTTTCTAATGATAATGCTATGAAATTGAGTGCTTCACTTTCATACTATACCATTTTTTCATTAGCCCCCATGTTAATTGTTATTATTTCAGTAGCAGGAATTTTCTTTGGGAAAGATGCCATTCAAGGAGAAATTTATGGGCAAATAAAATGGTTAATTGGTGGAGAGGCAGCAAAACAAGTACAAGAATTAATTAAAAATGCAGAACTTTCTAACAAATCAGGAATTGCCGCAGTTATCGGAACAGGGACATTATTGATAGGAGCCACAGGTGTTTTTGCTGAAATTCAGGATTCTATCAATTTTATTTGGTCATTAAAAGCAAAACCTAAAAATAGTTGGATAAAATATTTGACTAATCGTTTTTTGTCATTTTCGCTAATCATTACATTGGGTTTTCTATTAATGGTTTCGTTATTGGCAAACGCTTTTTTGGACATTTTTAGTAATCGACTAAAACTCTATTTTGAAGATGCCACGGTCTATTTCTTAGGTATTGTCAATTTCTTGGTAGTTTTTGTCGTGATAAGTTTACTTTTTGCCGTGATTTTTAAAATTCTGCCTGACGGAAAAATCAGATGGAAAGATACCCTCATTGGTTCGTCGGTAACGGCAGTTTTATTTATGCTTGGTAAATCTGTCATTGGATTTTACTTAGGTCAATCAAATGTAAGTGGGGCATTTGGAGCAGCAGGTTCTGTAATTATTATACTACTTTGGGTATATTATTCTTCGACAATTTTATTTTTAGGGGCTGAATTCACGAAAGTCTATACCAAAAGATATGGCAAACCAATTGAACCAAATGAACAGGCTGTTTTTATTGTGAAACAAGAAGTAGAAGTCAACAGACGGCAATTCATGAAGATTGAAAATGACTCCCAATTACCTAATAACGAATTAATTATAAAAAAATAGACTATGGAAAATATTCAAACAACAACCATTAGTGCAGCCCGAATAAAACTACTTCAAGTGCTGAACTTTGTATTTTTTATCATCATGGTAGCGCTCAATGGCTTGGCAAATGGTTTGCCGATAAATGGTAAAACAACAGGTGAATTATCCAATAAATATCCCAACTTATTTGTCCCAGCGGGTATCACTTTTTCAATATGGGGCGTAATATACTCGTTGCTTTTATGCTTTTCTATTTATCAATTCAAATCATTTTTGAGTAAGAAACCAGAACCACATTTGGCTTTGATTCTCAACGCCATCGGTTTTCTTTTTATCATCAACGCCTCATTAAATGCTCTTTGGATTATTTCGTGGCATTATGAAATTTTGCCTTTGTCGCTTGTCATTATGATAGGTATTTTGATAAGTTTAGTGAAGATAAATCTTCATTTGCGAGCAGTTCAACCTTACATTACGGGCTGGGTAAGATTTTTTGTAAAAGGCTCATTTGGAGCATATTTAGGTTGGATTTGTATTGCAACGATTGCCAATGTAACGGCAATTTTGGTAGCAAATGGTATTCTTTTAGAAGAGATTTCGGGGCAATCGTGGGCAAGTATCATGATTTTAACAGGTACGTTTATCGCATTTTTGCTAACTATCAAACTCAGAAACAGCTATTTAGCTCTTGCCGTGATTTGGGCATTAGTTGGAATCATCATCGCAAGAACTCAAGACTTCATCTATTATAAATACATTGTTTACAGTGCAGCATTAGGCATTATAATGATGGTAGTGGCTATTTTGATGTCATCAACTTTAGTGCTATTTACCAGAAAGAAAGAATTGATTGAGGTAAAATAAAACAGAACATTCTAAAATATATAAAAATGAGCTTAGCCAATTTTAAACCTTGACTAAGCTCATTTTCAGTAAAGTTCCTTTAAGCTACTTTTGAAAAGGTAATAGTAAAAATTGTTCCTTTTTCAAGTTCAGAATCAACTTCTACCCTTGCTTTGTGAGACTGAATAATATTGAGCGTTGCCGCTAATCCTAAACCTATCCCATTATTTTTTGAGGTAAAATAAGGTTCAAAAAGCCTTCCTACGTGTTCTTGAGTAATACCTATTCCATTATCTTTTATCGTTACAATGGCACTTTTATTTATCAATGAAGTGGATATTTCTAAAACCCCTACTCCTTCTTTCATGGCTTCAACAGCATTAATAATAATATTTAAAAACGCAATTTGAATCTTTGATTTATCTAAATCCAGCCAAATATTTGGTAAAAAGTCTTTCTTCAATAAAATCCCTTTCAAATTGATTCTATCAATGGCTTGTTCGATGGTTGTTTCTAATACTTCAGTTAAATCATGGCGGCTAAATACAACTTCTGATGGCTTTGAAGTATTCAGCAATTCAGTAATTAAATCATTGATTCTCTGACTATTACGACGAATAATATCCAAAAAAAACTTTGCATCTTCATCTTCAAAATCCTCTCCCATTTGGTCTAACGACAAATTAATATTTGTTAATGGGTTTCTAACTTCATGGGCTAATGTTCTAACCAAACGACCTGTGGCAGCCATTTTTTCAAACAAAAGAGAATCTCTTTCATCTTTTTTGCGAGCGGTAATATCATGGATAATTCCTAAATAATAGGGAGTTCCTTCACTATCAATTTGGCGATTACAGTGAATAGAACATTGCTTTCTTTCACCAAACTTTGTTACTAATTGTACCTCATAATTACTGATTTCACCCTGTTTTTCCAGCAATGTAATAAATCTCAATCGTTCGTCAGAACGGACAAAAGTTGTGTAGCTTTTTTTGCGGACTAATTCTTCCTCTGAATAACCCAACAATTCAGCAGTGGCGGGTGTAAAATACCTAAAAGTGCCGTCCAATTGTGTAGCAAAAATAGCCTCTTTGGTCTGTGCAAAAATGTTCCGATATTTTCTTTCACTTTCTCGAAGTGTTGCCAAAGTATTGGCACGGTCGAGGGAATATCGAATACATCTTTCCAGTTTTTCGGCATCCAATTCACTTTTCACCAAATAGTCAAACGCTCCCAAAATCATGGCTTCCATGTCAATACTTTTATCACCTTTTCCAGTTAAAAGTATCACAGGAGCTTGCAAACCATGTTCTGTTCCTATTTTTAGTAGGTCTAAACCTGTTTTTGCCCCTAACAAAAAATCAAAGAAGCACAGGTCATACTGTTTTTCTTTGATTTTTTGAAGTGCGTTATCGTAAGAATATGCCCAATCTATTTCAAATTTTTGTCCTTTAATTTCTTTGATGTAATCACTCGTCAGAAAAAAATCGTCTTCATCATCGTCCACCAAAAGTATTTTAATAGTTCTGCCTTTAAACATAGTTTTTTTATTTTGGTAATTGAACAATATCAAACCAATAATTACCCAAAGCACGGGTTACTTCCACAAATTCGGAAAAACTGACAGGTTTAGAAATAAAGCAATTTACGCCTAAGTCATAAGTCTTAACGATGTCTTCGTCAGCTTTGGAAGTGGTAAGTACCACAATTGGAATACTTTTTAAGTCGGGGTCAGATTTTATTACTTTCAGAGCTTCTCTGCCATCAACTTTGGGCATATTGAGGTCTAATAATATTATTCCTGGACGTGGGCTATTCTGAATGTCCGAAAATTTCCCTTGTCTTCTAAGGTATTGTAAAAGTTCTACACCGTCCTCGACAAACTTCAATTCGTTCACTAAAAAACTTTCTTCCAATGCCTCCTTCGTCATCAAACGGTCATCAGGGTCGTCATCAGCGATTAAGATGGTAACACTTTTCTTTTCCATAATTTTCTAATTATTATTGGGTAGATACACGATAAACATTGCACCTTCATTTAATACACTTTCTGCTTTAATATAACCATCGTGATTATCTACAATTTTTTCACAAATTGCTAAGCCTAAGCCTGTTCCTTCAAATTCCGAACGACCATGCAGACGTTGAAAAATGACAAAAATCTTTTCTGCATATTCAGTATCAAAGCCAATTCCCTTGTCACTCACGACAATTTTATGATATTTTTTTGCTTTCAGAGGAAAATTCAATGCTTTCAATTCCTGTTTAGTTGGCTCAAATGCTTCAATTCTAATCTGTGGTTTTTGATTGGGTTGAACAAATTTGAGTGCATTACTAATCAAATTCAGAAACAATTGTTGCATTTGGGTCGGCAAGGCTTGAATCGTTGGCAAAGGTAAAACCTCAATTTGAGCATCTGTTTCCTGAATTTTCATTTCAAAATCACTCAAAACCATGTCTATAATCTCATTTAAAACCACTTTTTCGGCGGGTTCTATTTTTCGAGAAGCTCTTGAATAAGATAAAAGATTTTCCATCAGAATTTTCATTCTATTGGCAGCATCTAACATTCGATTGATGTAAAATTGCCCATCTTCTGGCAGTTGTCCTGCAAATTTGCTACTTAGCCGTTCCCCAAAAGCCATAATTTTCCGCAAAGGTTCTTGCAAATCATGGGAAGCGATATAAGCAAACTGTTCTAATTGCTGGTTGGATTTATTGAGTTCATCTAATTTATTTTCCAATTCTCGCTCATACACTTTCAATTCGGTGATGTCAACGGTATTTCCAATAAATCGAATCACTTTTCCATGCTCATTTATCACCACCCACCCACGAGTATTCACCGTTTTTTCTACTCCATCTAAAGCAAAAAGGCGATGTTCAAATGCGTAAGATTTTTTATTGATGATGGCTTGATTAACAATTTCTGTAACTCGTGCCAAATCATCTTCATGCAAGCGACTTTTATAAAATTCATAATCGAGTTTTTCGGGTAAATCATGGACAATTTCGCCTCCAAAAACCCTTTTCAAACCATCAGACCATTGAATTTCATCTTTTTCAACGTCCCAATCAAAACTACCATAACTCATCATTGATTCCGCTTCTTTAAACAAATCCTTTGTTTTTTTCAGTTCTTCGTAAGCAATTGAGAGTTCTTCTATTTTATATTTAAGGGTATTTTTGAGCTTTTTAAGTTCTGTAATATCTTCGGAAGTTCCCAAAACCCGAGTAACTTCTCCTTTCTCATCCAAAAAGCATTTCCCTTTCACATTCAACAACTTTCTGTTTCCTTTTAGGTCGATTATTTCATGTTCAAATTCATAAAATAACTGTTTATTCGCTATCGCATTTAGCGACAATTCTCTAACTCGTTGTCTATCTTCTGGTATAATGTGATGATTATAAATACCATACACCATTCTTGAGTCTGGATAATCGTTGCCATCATACCCAAAAATATCAAAAAGTCCATTCGACCATGTAACATAGTCATTCCCAAAAACCCACTCCCAACTTCCATAATTAAACAGTCTTTCGGCATCATTTAATTGTTTTTGACGATGAATTTCCTGCTCTGTACTTTCAGTTTCAGCCGTAATATCCTCAGCTATCACCACAACTTTTGACGCATTCCCGCCTGTGTCAACTTTCAATAATGTACCTCTGTTTCTGACAATATGCCTTTTGCCGTCTTTGTTCGTAAATTCAAAAATAAAAGAACGGACTTCCCCAATTTTAGCTTCATTATAAAGATTAAAGATACTGTCTGTCAATGCCTTACCACTCACTACCTTTTTAATAGAACTAATTGTAATGTCCAAATTAAAAATTTCTTCCTCTTTATAGTGAGCAATAATTCCTGTCTTTTCATTCAGATAAACGATTTTACCATTGGCAAAATCAATTAAATAAACAAAGTCAGGAATTGCTCTTAAAAAGTTTTCAAAAACATCCGATTGTTTGGAGGAATTGAAAGATTCAAGTAAATATTCAGATAAATCCATATATTGAAGACTGCCCAGTGAGTGGTATATTTTAAAAGTAAATTATAGTTCAAACATTTTCATTTTATTGTAGAGCGTTTTTCTATCAATATTCAACAAACGAGCAGCTTTACTTTTATTAAAATTCACATCTTTTAGCACCTTTAAAATCATTTCATATTCAGCCTCCACCGCAGCACTTTTCAAAGATGGTTTCTTGGTTGAAACCTCTATTATGGGCGATGAAACCACTGATATTTCGGGTATTTGGTTTACAATCGGTTGATTATTTGGAACATTAACAGTATCGGTAAACAACAATTTTGAATAATTTGAAATCTCAAAAGGTAAGGTCTTGGCTTCTATAAATTCGCCGTCGGTGAGCAGTGTAGCACGTTTGATGACATTTCTCATTTCACGCAAATTGCCATACCAAGCGTAGGTCATGAAGTTTTCGATAACATCGGCAGAAAAACCTTTTACATTTTTGCCCAATTCTGCATTTGTCTGGTCTAAAAAGAACTTCGCAAACACCATAATATCAGCCTTTCTATCTCTCAATGGAGGTACGTCAATACTAAACTCGTTGAAACGATGAAATAAATCTTCTCTGAATTTCCCTCTTTTAGATGCCTCATGCAGTTTTTCATTGGAAGCAACGACAATTCTTACATCCAAAGGAATTTCTTTTGTTCCTCCAATTCGTTTCATTGTTCTTTCTTGAACAACTCTTAAAAGCAAAACTTGGACTTCATAAGGAAGGTTTGCGACTTCATCTAAAAAAATTGTACCACCATTCGCCATTTCAAAATGTCCTATTTTCTGAGTTAACGCTCCTGTGAAAGCTCCTTTTTCATGTCCAAATAGTTCTGAACCAGCCAAATCTCTTGAAATAGCTCCACAATCCATCGCTATAAAAGGCTGACTGGCTCTTTTACTATGCAAGTGTATTTCTTGTGCTACGGCTTCTTTTCCTGAACCACTTTCACCATAAATCAAAACGCTGTAATTGGTTGGACCAACCAACTTAATTTGTTTGAGTAAATAGTTAGATTCGTCGCCATCTCCAAAAATGTACTTGGCTGCCTTTGAAGACTTCTTTTTAGTATCATTAGATGATTCTTTTCCTGCAACACTACTTTGCATACTACCCTGTTCAGATTCTGTACTTTCAAGGGCTTTTTTGATAGTTAGGAGTATTTCATCTGGAAACAATGGCTTTGTGATATAATCATAAGCCCCTAATTTCATGACATTTACGGCAATTTTAATATCAGAATATCCCGTAATTATCAAAACAGGAATGAATGGAAATTTTTCTTTGATTTTAGATAGAATTGTTCCGCCATCCATATCACCCAAACGAAAATCTGTCATAACCAAATCAGGGCGAAACTCCTGAAGAAGTACCAAACCTGTATTTCCATCATGTGCGATAGCAACTTCGTAATTATTTTTGGTCAGAAATCGACGTAACAATAAGCAGATATCTGTATCATCATCTATAACTAATATTCTTTGCATAATTGGGTTAAGTTATGTCTTCATTTTTAGGACAATAATAAAAGTCACCGATTTTTACAAAATTCGTCTCATCTGAGCAGAGGCAATGTTCAAATTTTCACGGTATTTTGCAACAGTTCTTCTGGCAATGTTATATCCTTTTTCTGATAATAATTCCATCAATTGGAAATCATTTAACGGAGATTGTTTATTCTCATTTGCCACTAAATTAGCGATTGTTTGTTGAATTTCACGGTTTGAAACTTCTTCACCTGAATTTACTTTTATTCCTTCCGAAAATAAGTCTTTTAAATTAATTGTTCCGAACGGAGTTAAGGCATATTTGCCACTTGTTACCCTCGAAATTGTTGAAATATCCATTCCGATTTGGTCTGCAATATCTTTCAAAATCATCGGTTTTAAGTTCCGAATATCTCCTGTTTTGAAAAACTCTTTCTGATAAAGAACAATCGCTCGCATGGCTTTGAGCATGGTAGTTTCTCTTTGTTGGATAGCCTCAATCAGCCAATTGGCGGCAGAAAGTTTTGTATTGACGTATTGATTGGCAGCTTTATCTTTCGCCAAATTGATGGTTTGAGCAAAATCTTTATTAATTTTTATCGAAGGAATTCTGCTATTATTCAAGGCAATATCTATCGTAGAGTCACCGTAAAGATTGGTTTCGTAAGTAATGACATACTCTGGTATAATATTATCCTTTACCGCAATTGATGATGAACTACCGTCCATGATTGGTTTGGCATTGAGAGCAGTAATTTGTTCAATAGCTAATTTCAGCTCGGAGGAAGAGAGATTTCGCAGCCGCATGATTTTTTCAAAATTACGTACCGCCAATTCATCAATATTAAAAGCGACAATATCAATGGCATTATCAACGTCAACACCTTTCTCTTTTTTTCTTTGCAATTGCATCATCAAACATTCTTGCAAGTCAACTGCCCCAATGCCTGGAGGATCCATCATTCTTAGCACTTTCAATAATTTTTCAACCTCCTCAACATCAACAAAAATATTATTGGTAAATGATACGTCATCAGCAATGGTTTCGGCAGTAGAAGCAAGAAAACCGTTATCACTCAAGGAGTCGATGATGAAATCCATCAAAATGGTTTGGCGTTCGTTGAAAGGCAAACAATGGATTTGACCTTTTAAATCAGTTCTCCAATCACTTTCTTGAACAATTGGCATGGTGTAAAGCTCATCATCTGCACTTTGATTATTGATTTTAGTCTTATAATCTGAGATGTCATCATGAGCGTATTCTTCCCAATCTGAATAATCATTTTCTGGTTTTAGTGGAGTTGCATAATCGTCGCCGTTTGTAACTTCGTCAAAATCATCGAAATCATCGTTAACGGTGTCATCACCTTGCAATACTCCTTCTTCTAACAACGGATTTTCCTCCAACTCATTCTTTATACGGTCTTCCAACTCAAGGGTTGAAAGTTGTAAAAAATTAAGCATTTGGATTTGCAGTGGTGTTATTTTAAAAGTTTGTCGTTGATTTTGAGATAGATTCATCATGGTTGCACGGTTTTGGAGTACAAATAGGCATATTCAATTAATGAGCCTACAAATCGTATTCACTTCAAATTTTATCAATCAGCCAACTGAAAATAATTTAACCAACTGAAATACAAATACTTACAAACAAATAAAATGAAATTATTTTTTATTTGTCGTAACTATCTTGTAAAAGCCCCAATTCCACATTTAGGAATTGTTTCTACAAATTGTAGAGATAATTCTACACCTTGTAGAAATCAATTTCTACATATTTAATGTAAATTGTATATAATTCATCATAAGTAAGAATAACAAATTAATTAATAATATTAAATATTGTCATCATGACGTAGGGGCGTATCGCATACGCCCAAAAAGTCGAGATGTGGGCGTATGCGATACGCCCCTACACAATATCAATTTATTTATTCCAAATACTTAAGCTAAAAAAATAAGTAAGGGCGACTGTCGCTCAGTTAGAATTTAGGTGTTGTTTGCACGACTTTTCGGATTCGTGTTTGGACTTGCTATTCATCAAGTAATCGCTACTTCGTCTAATTTTTAACGAATACTTATACAATCAAAATGTTACAATGCAACAAACATCCAAGTATATAAAACTGTCTTTTCTCGGCTTTGCCATTTTATTGATGGGGTTATCATGGGTATCTTATCAACAAGTATCTGTCAATTTGAACAGTACAAACGCAGTAGAACATACTCAAAAAGTATTATTGGTTAGCGAGGAGTTTATTTCCAACATGAAAGATATTGAAACTGGTCAAAGAGGTTTTTTACTAACTCAAAATCATACCTTTCTTGAACCTCTAAATCAGGGAAAAGTGGAGGCATTAGCCAATTTAGATTCGCTTGAGGCTCTTGTAAAAAACAATGCCGTCCAGACCAGATGTCTTGTAAAAATTAAGGAATTGGGTTTGAGTAAAATAAAGGCACTTACCGAAAATATTTCGCTGATAGATAAAGGCAGAGCAATCGACTTATCAACTTTGGAATATGGTAAAAAAACAATGGATAGTTTGAGAACACGAGTGGTTACTTTTCAGAAAAATGAGAGGGATTTATTGGATATTCACACCAATTCCAAGAATTACGGACAATCACTCATGCCGATTTACCAAGTTTTGCTTTCGTTTGCCTCTTTGGTACTTTTAGGTATTTCGTTTTATCTCGTCAATTCGGAGCTAAAAAGAAGGTATTTTACAGAAAAAAATCTTGAAAAAAAAGTTGAAGAATTGAATCGTTCCAATACTGAATTAGAACAATTTGCCTACGTGGCTTCACATGATTTACAAGAGCCTTTGCGTAAAATTAGAGCATTCAGTGATAAATTACAGATTAAGCAAAAGGATTTACTTAGCAACGACGGTAGAGACACATTAGATAAAATTGCGAGTTCAGCCGCAAGAATGCAAACCTTGATAGATGACCTCTTGAATTTTTCAAGAATGGTCAATCATAAAGCTCAAGAAATAGAAAAAATAAGTCTAAATGACTTGATTGAAGACATTTTAGAGGAGTTATCCGATGAAATTCATCAAAAAAATGCTAATATTAACATTGCAAAATTGCCTACTTTGATGGGATACGGTTTTCAATTGAAACAATTATTTTTAAATCTCATTAATAATTCCTTAAAATATTCCCTTGAAGGCGTAAATTCTGAAATTTCGATTCATTATTCCGAAGTAAAAGCAAAACAAATAAAACATATCTCATCGCCCGACGACCATCAATTATTCCACAAAATTTCAATCATTGATAACGGAATCGGGTTTGAAAGTCAATATGTAGAGAAAATTTTTGTGATTTTTCAGCGTTTACATAATCGAGGTGAATATCAGGGTAACGGAATTGGTTTGGCAATTTGCAAGAGAGTTATGGCAAATCATAACGGTTTTATCTTTGCGAAATCCAAGCCGTATGAAGGAGCGACATTTGAGGTATATTTCCCGACAACAACTACCTAAATTATAAAATTCTATGAATAAAAGACGTACTATCCTTATTGCAGACGATGATGAAGATGATAGATTTTTAGTAAAATCAGCCCTTGATGATTGCCAAGTTTCATGTGCCGTAAAATATGTAGAAAATGGCGTAGAAGTGATGAGTTACTTAGAAAAAGGTGATGGTCATGGCGATTCTCAGCACAAACCTTCATTAATTTTATTGGATTTGAATATGCCTAAAAAGGATGGCAGAGAGGCGTTAAAAGAGATTAAAAACAATCCAGACTTGAGGTCAGTTCCTGTAATTATTTTGACAACATCAAAAGCAATAGAAGATATAAATTTATGTTATGGTTTAGGAGCAAATGGGTATATTGTAAAACCAAATAGTTTCAGTGAATTGGCAAACACCTTGAAAATTTTAACAAAGTTTTGGCTCGATGTAGTTACACTACCCCCGATGTAAAATCACTAAAGATGAAGAAAAATCAAGGCTTTTCTTCATCTTTAGTGATTTTTTTTATCCATAATAATCCCTTTTCTGCTAAACTTCTCTTGGGTATTATTCTTGTATTTTCTTCATTTGTTTTGTCCTTAACCCATTCTACGGTTTTTTGAATGATAGCCGTATCATTTTTAGCTACGTATTTCGATACAAAATTATTGGCAACATAAGGTACAACTAAGCGAGTAAGCCATGAGGCACGTGCTAATACAGTATTTCTCAACAAGGCATTTACGCCAAATCTTAGCCCCATTCCCACCACACTATCGCTTTTACTGTTATTGATTAACAGGCTTTTGGTGAAACTTAAGGCTTGTCGGGCAGGCTGTAATTCCTCTTTCATCAGACTAAACTGTTGTTTTAATTTCATTCGAGAAATCGTAATTTGATTTTTTAATCTTGCCCTTTCTGCCCGCAAATCATCAATATTTTCGATGTTAGTCTTCATAGTAAAATTTCTTTATGAATAGATTAATAATAGACAACTTTCTTAATTGACATTTAGGTACTTTTGTTATAAACAACTGATTATGAACGATAAGTATAAATTATTGCAAGACAATCCAAAGATTTGTAAACGTCTTTTTGGGATTAAAT
>NZ_JAYGIN010000029.1:0-75855 GCF_034931005.1 Arcicella sp. LKC2W | reverse complement strand
GTAGCTAAAACACGAGAAATCATAAGACCCAATCGAAGTTTACCCAGAAATCACAAGCCAAAAAAAAAGTATTTCATGAACTATAAAAGGCTGTAATTTCCCTTAACTAAACGACATTGGTAGTACCATCGGTTTTTTTGTAACGTCCCAAGTAAACGTTATAAATACCTAATTGGTCATAAATAAAATCGTTGTGCGTATTGTCAGAAAAGCAAGAATGCTCATCTTCTTGGTCGCCAGAAGCTAAAACAACAGTCATTCTCTCGCCCGAAAGTTCTCCTTTTGTCAATTTACCCAAACCTAAAAGTACGCTTGTAAGAGCCGTTGTTTCGTTGCCTGCTTTTGTAAACTGAGCATAATAAGTTCCCGTTTTATTGTCCCATTGTGTGGCTACTGCCTGCAACGATTCAATCAAGGCATTTGTAACAACTTGTAAATACGTAGCTCTGCGAGCCGCATTTTTAGCAGTAGTATAATCGGTGAAAGTTCTTTTTCCTGCCGAAGTAGCATAAAAATCTTGTCCCCACAACAAAAACTCAATGGCATGATACCCTACACGTACATCAGTTTCACCTTCAGACCCATTTTCTGCAAAAATAATATCTTTGGTGAGTGTAGGATATTTAGTAACATTATTAATCATTCCAGCGTTGGCATCGCCTTCCACATAGTCAATATAGGCTTCATCTAAAGGCCAAGAGTTGATTAAGCCCTCTAAACCAGCAGGTTCGGCATCAATAGGCCCATCATAAAAGCGATAGGCTTCTGTTTGTAAATATGCAGGGCGAGCATCAATCCATGCTTTTTGACACGCTGCCAAACCTGTTGCTGACGGAGCTTTTACAAAAGCATCCACAGCCGTTTTCAATGCTTGAACACCCGTAATGGCATCTGAATAAGAAGCAGATACGATAGTAGCATAATTTAAAACGACATCTCTTTGAGTCGTTGCGGGTGTAGCATCATCCGATTTACAAGCCGTAAATAGTGCTGCACAGGTTAGAGTTGTATAGAAAATCTTTTTCATTTTTAGCAAATTTTGTTGTTGCCTCACCATGAAGCATTTGTATTAGTTTAAAGTTCTTGCACAAATTTAGACCAATTCTAAATAGAGAACAAATTTTATTTAGACTTATTTTAAATAACTCTTTGAACTTCATTTTCCATCTTTTATATTTGTATGAAAAATGAGAAAATAAAATTGTATTATTAGATGAATTTAGCGGAAAAACATTTAGCAGAATTGTACCAAAACCAGAAAGGTATTACTTGGCAATGTGATATTACCAATCGAATTTATATGAAATTTGGTGATACGTTGACTGCTTTTAAGATTCAAGATTTTTTAAATTTTCGAAGAAAAGTAAATAAAGTAGATATTCACGAAATGATTTTTAATCTTTCAGATGATTATGATTTTGAATTAATTGAAGCTCCTCAAAATGGGTTTTCGTCTCAGTTAACGCTCTGCGAAATCGTACAACTCAGAGATTTATTAGACGGCACAAAGTTCTCTCTTCATGTAACCTCAATGCTTTTTGAAGTTTTAGGAGAAGGGGCTTTCGCATAAATATCCTTTTTTAGAATCAGTTCAAATTTCAAAAAAAAATCTCCAAAGCTGGATTTTTTTATCAGTTCCATAGTAGTATTGTAAAAATATTAACAAACAATACTGATGATGAAAGACTTGGTTCGCCTCCGTACTTCTCTAAAAGAAGAAATAGAAATAGCTTTGAACGCTCAAGCTAAATTGGAAGCAGAAGCTTCTCAGAAATATTTGGCAATGGCTTCGTGGTTAGACCGCAATGGTTATGAAAAATCTGCCGAGTATATGTACAAACAAGCAGAAGAAGAAAGAGAACATTTTTTGAAGATTTTTAAATATATCAACGAAGTAGGTGGAACGGCAATAACTCCTATTTTAGGGGAAGTTCAACAAGAATTTGGAATGTTTAAAGACATTTTCGAATTAGCTTTACAGAGTGAAATAACCGTTACTTTGTCGATTAATAAAATAGTAACAAAATCACGTGAAGCTCAAGATTATGCAACCGAAGAGTTTTTGATGTGGTTTGTGAAAGAACAACGTGAAGAAGAGAAAAACGCTCGTCGTGCTTTAGAATTGATAGAATTAATTGACGAGACAGGCTCAGGAAAATTTGTTTTAGACAAAGAAATCGCCAAAATTGGACAAGAAGAGTAACAATGAATGATAAATAAAAAGCCTTCTCAATTTAATTGAGAAGGCTTTTTTTGTGATTAATCCAGTACCATTTCTTTGAAAATTTTATCAGCTTCCCACATAGAAACATCGGTCAGCCATTTATTCTGAGGTTGAAAACACATTACTGGAGCGTGCTTACAACGGTCTGTACACTCAATTTTGACGATTTCAACGGTATCCTTTAGTCCGTAATTTTTAATAGACTCTTTAAAAATCTTACGAAGCTCTTTATGTTTGCTGCATTTGCTTCCATCGCAGATGAAAATGGTTTTTTCGGGAAAAGTTAGTTGGCTCATGTTTATCAATATTAGATCTAAATTTACGATTTAATATTGATAAACATAAGTCTAATATTTCTAAAATAGAACCCAATCCACAAAACTCCCATCATTTTATTCATTAATACTTACAACACATTAATTCATAGAATTTTGATGTCATTGATAAAGTGTTAGCATTACTGCAATCACTAACATTCCTATTTTTCATATTGTAAATATTAGGACAAAATATAACACTATTTTAAAATACCGCAAGTCATTGATAATCAAGCTTATGATATTCATAATTCTTAATTCGTCATTGTACTTACTTGACCAACTAAGGTTGTTGTTTTCATTACTTTTTTAGTTGCTTTTTTGCGTTTGCCCCACCAAATGTAAAACCCTGTGATTGGTAAACTTGCTCCAAAGAGTCCTGCTAATAAGGCTAATATTTTACCTCCAAAACCAAACATTCTGCCTGTATGTAAGTCAAAATTGGACATTCTGATTTTATCTGCAAGAGCATAATTTTTGTATAAATCCTGACTCAGTAATGTTCCTTTGTATTGGTCAAAAACGAGGGTGTTTTGTTTGCGAACCCATTGATAGGGATAACGCATGACAAAACGGTATGTCCCAACACTGTCTTTGGGTAGTTGAATATTCGCAGAGATATATGCTCCGTAAGACGTTGCCACGTCAAAAAGAGAATCTAACGAGACTTTCTGATTATCGGGAGCATAAACCGAATTTACTTTTTTCTTATAGGTCATCGGTACGCTATTCAACTTATAAATCGTTTCTGGGATACTTTCAAATACCCAAAATAATCCTGTGAAAGTAATGGGCAATAAAATCCATAGAAAATAGAATCCCCAAACATTATGTAAGTCGTAATTAATTCGTTTTTGGGTGGCGTTCCATTTCATTTTAAAAGCAGACTTTAACTGATTCTTTTTGGAAGGAAACCATAAATAAAACCCAGAAAGGAGCATCACAAAAAAGACAAGCGTATTCCATTTAATGATTTCTTCACCGACTTCACCCAATAATAAATTGATATGTAATTGTACGACAATCATCATAAAATCCCTATCCATACGTTTTTCTCCATGAATTTTACCCGTAAATGGATTCATCGCAATGCCTTTTCGCTTTTGGGTGATTATCAAAACAGCACTATTACTGGGTACTTTTTTGATTCTTACCTGACTCACTTTTTCTTTAGGATATGCCTTTTTGAAACTCGCTAATAATACACTTGGTGGCAGTCGTGCGTGATTACCCAAATCGTTTACATAGAGAAATTCTGATTTTGTAAAATCATCAAATTCCTCTTGGAAAGCATATAAAGCTCCTGTAATGGATACCACAAACACGATTAAACCCGATGCTAAGCCCAACCAAAGGTGTATTTGTCCAATGATTTTTTTGATATTTTTCATCCTAAATGGCATAATTAATACTCAACATCCAAGTACGTGGAGAGCCTGGAAACATTCTGATTTTATCGTATCCTCCTACCCAGTATGTCGTGTTACTCAGGTTATTGGCATTTAGTTGAAGCTGACATTTGCCTACTTTATAATAAATAGCCCCTGTTAACAATTGATAGGCTGGAATTGCTTGCGGTGCTGCACCCGCTGCCACGATAGACCCCAAACGTTCGGTTGCGAAGTTTGTACCTAAGCCTATGCCCAAACCGCTTAAATTTCCTTTACTGATGACATATTTTGTCCAAATATTACCTTGATGTTTGGGGGCATTTGGTTTTTGACGACCAATTAACGTTTCGTCTTTACTTTGGGTAAACGTCGCATCATTGTAAGAATAATTGACGATTAAATTCCAGTTGGTTGCTAATTGTCCAATAATATCAAATTCAATTCCTTTTGAAACTTCTCGTCCTACTTGCGTCAACAAATCAGGTTGTCCGCTTATACCAGCATTATACAAGGCTCCATCTACGGTTAGTTGATAAATGGATACATTGGCAGTTAAACGTTTATCGAACCAATCTGTTTTTGTTCCAACTTCGTAAAGCGTGCTATAAAGTGGGTCAAATGGTCCACCAGCATTCACATTTGAAACCGCTGTTGAGGTCTGTGGTTGATACCCTTTTACAAAAGTTCCATACGCATTGATGTGATTATTGAGCGTATAGACCAATCCCACTCTTGGAATAAGGGCTTTTTGGGTTACTTTATTCTCGGTCGAAGTAGTATAATTTTCTAAATCGGTAAAATAATCCTGACGTAAACCCAACAATACTTGTAGTTTTTTATAGGTTATTTGGTCTTGTAAATAAATTCCTTGAGTGGAATAAAAAGTTGATGGGTAGTCTGTTCGTTGATAGAAATACTTGCTCATATCAGCCAAAAAATACGGATTAGTAGCCTTCAAATCATAATGAGCAACATTAGGAACAGGGTTTCCAGCGGCATCTAACAGATAATTAGCTTTTTTTGTAGCATCATACGTATTGATGCTTCCTGTATTGGTGGCATTTCTGTAGCCTCGGGCGGTAAGTTGTGAGCCACCAGCCGCTAAAACTTCCTGAGCGTAATCGTACCCGATAACGAGTTTATGAGCGGTTTCCCCTAAATCAACATTTATGTTAAAATAATTGGAAATATTATCTACATTGAAAGTTCTTTTACGGATAAACACCTGCATTTCAACCTGCGAATCAATCAGTTTACCCGCAGCATCTTTGGCATAGGTATTAGCAGAACGATGTTCTAATAAATCTTCATCGTACGAAGTCCTCATAAAGGATGTATTGAAGCTAATCCGATTAGAAAACTTATGATTTAATGATACCGTAGCATTATATACGTTCTCTTTCAAATAATCATTTGTACGGTTTAATGATTTTGAAATTGGGGTAGAATACAAATCCCCTGTTCCCAAAACAGATTGCCCTCTATCCAAACGAGAGTCGCCATTTTGTAGTACAATATCAAAGTTTATACGGGTTTTATGGTTGGGTAAAAACGAGAAAGAGGGTGCAATGATGTAATTTTTTTCAAATTGTAGGTCACGAAATGACCCTGAATTTTCGTAACCTACGTTTAGACGATATAACAAAGTTTTTTCCTCGTTCATTGGTCCAGTGAAATCTGCGGTAGTTCTGAAATTAGCAAAGCTTCCCATCGAGATATTGAAAGATTGACGTTTTTCGTCCAACGGTTTTTTGGTAACACGGTTTAACGAACCTCCAGCGGCAGCATTTCCGAATAGGGCAGAGGAAGGGCCTTTAATGACTTCAACTCGTTCAATATGGGGTATCAATTGCTGTTTCCAGAAACTCGTAAATGCACGCATTCCGTTGACTAACATCGAATAATTATCATTTCCACTTACTCGATGCCCTCTGATGGTGAGGTCATTATAAAAGGTAAATTGACTAACCCCACTCATGTTTTTAACGACATCATTCACCCGAAAAGCTGCTTGGTCTTGAATTAACTCTTTGGTTACATAGCTGATTGATTGAGGTAAATCTTTTAAAGCCGTTGCCGATTTAGAACCTATAAAAGTAGCGTTGTTTTTATATTCGGTTTCTTTTCTTCCTGTTATTTCAACCGTTTGGAGTTCTGTCGAGGCTTCTTTTAATTGAATAGTTAGTGAATTATTGCCATCGCTAATTTTTACTTTTTGGCTGAGTGTCTCGTAGCCAATTCCCGAAGCCTGTAAAACATATTCTCCTTCTTTGAGATTCGCAATTGAGAAAAAACCGTCTTGATTCGTTGTGGTGCCCCATTTTGTACCTTTGAGAATGATATTGATACCTGCCAGTTTTGTATTTTTTGAATCAGAAACATCTCCCGATAACTGAGTCTTTTGGGCAAAACCCATAAGACTTATTGTGATTAATAAACTTGTAAATAGAAATTTCATAAATACTTTAATTAAAATTTGAATGTAATACTGCCATTATGTGACAGTGCTTTGTATTTCGAAGGTTGAAACCTTTGAATACTCTTTATTGGTTAGGTTTCTACCGTAATTTTGAAATGCTTAACAAGACAATTGCCTACTTGAATATGTGATGCAAAGTTTGCTACTATTTAGAATAATTCCAAATAAAATCATCTTTTATTTGGAATTATTCTAAATAGTAGAGTGCTTATTGCTAAACCTTTTTAAATGATTTTCTATTTTTTGAGATTTGAATCAAGTTGATTTATTTGGATTTATTCTAAATAATGGCTAATCTTGTATTTATTATTATTAATTAATCTAAATAAATTTTAAACTCTCTTTTAAATGAAATCAAACATTATCACTATCTTCTTTGCCTCAATATTGATATTTTCTTGCTCAAAAGATGAAGTAAAAGTTGATCCGTTGGTAATCCCAACTACTTATGAAGCGACAACCTTTTCGGCAAATACAACGGCAGAAGTAGCACTCAGAGCTGATTATGTTGCTTTAGAAAATGAAATCAAAAAAGCTCGTGTAAAAGGTGTAGTAGTTGAAGCGACAACGTTAAACACTCTTTTTTCTAAATCAATTTCTGGATTATCAACTACCTATTACAAAACTTTAGTTCCGACATTAAACGATAAAATAGCCAAAGCAAGCAAAGCAAACACTGCTTATTTATTA
Organism: Arcicella sp. LKC2W; assembly: GCF_034931005.1. Lineage (NCBI taxonomy): Bacteria > Pseudomonadati > Bacteroidota > Cytophagia > Cytophagales > Flectobacillaceae > Arcicella > Arcicella sp. LKC2W. The sequence goes on along the minus strand of NZ_JAYGIN010000029.1, from coordinate 68,754 downwards.
GGAAAAACTCCTTCTGAAAATGGCGTTGGTGGTATAGCAGGAGGTTATTTATTTGATGAAAAAGGCTTAGATGTGGAGCAGGTAATTTCAAAAGGGTTATTTGGAGCGTTTCATTACAATCAAGCTGTGGTATTATTGGCAAGTCCAACCCAAGCTAATTTGGACAAAGCATTATATTATTTTGGAGCGAATCCATTATTTCCAAATACCAATAACGCAACCAAAACCACAAGTCCAGATGTGTATTTAGCTAATTATGCCGCACGTCGTACTAAAGCCGTTTCAGGTGTTTACTTAGATGTGAAAGCAGGATTTATCAAAGCTCAAGCTGCTATCAAAGCAGGTTCAAGCTATAATAAAGAACGAGACGAGGCAATTGAGGCAATTTTATTAAACTGGGAAAAAGCCAATGCCGCCACTATTATCAATTATTTTAATGATGTCTATACAAAACTAAGTATCGTTCCTTCTACGGATGCACTCAAATCTGGAGCCTTACACTCTTTTGGAGAAGCAATCGGCTTTTTAGGTGGTTTTAAAGGTGTTTCCAGAAAAAAAATAACGGATGCACAGATAGATGAATTGTTAGCTAAAATGGATAATCCTTCAAAATTGGTGGGCAATCAGGCTGAAGTTGATAAAATATTAGAACTGTCAAAATCATTGCAAACTATCTATGGTTTTAGTACACAAGATTTGCTTGATTTTAAGCAAAACTGGATAACTTTAGAAGAAAGATAAGATTATACAGGTTCAATATTATCAAACCGTCTCTAATTTATCAGGGCAGTTTATTAATTTACCTTCCCAAATATAGCCTTTAATTCAAAAGAATAGCTTTTGAATTAAAGGCTATATTTGTTACTTTCTGTATCGGTTTACAAAATTTTAATATTATAATACACTTTATTTTATAGCGTATAACAATCTTCCTTAATTTTGAAGTGTGCTGTTATCGGCAATTTACTTAAAACTCATCTTTTGTGAAAAAACTCATTTTATTTTTCTTTATCAGTATTAATGCTTTTGCTCAAACGACCCGTCAAACTACCGACGAAGAACAAGTTTGGACGGCATATTTTAACCAAACTCGGCTTTCTAATAAGTGGGGAATTTGGGGTGATTTTCATTTTCGTTCCACCCATGACTTTGTTGGAGAAGCTTCAAAAGGCATTATTCGATTAGGGGCAATGTACTACATAAACGACGATTTGAAATTTACTAATGGTTATGCTTTTATCAACCATTTTCCAGAAGAAGGTCACGCCAACGTTTCACAACCAGAGCATAGAATTTGGCATCAGTTACAGTTGCATCATAAATATGGCAAAGTGCGTACCATGCAGTGGATAAGATTGGAGGAAAGATTTAGACGAAAGATTAAAAATGATAATGAGTTAGCAGATGGTTTTCGTTTTGATGAACGCATACGCTATAATTTCTTCTTGAACGTCCCTTTGAGCAAAAAAGGAATTGCTCCTAATACTATTTCGGCATTGTTGAATAATGAAGTGATGATAAATCTTTCTCACAACAATGTTTATAATGTTTTTGACCAGAATCGTTTTTTCGTAGGTTTAGCCTATAATTTTGATAGTCATTCAAGTCTTCAATTAGGCTATATGAATATTTATCAGCAATTGAGTGCTGGAGATAAATTTAAAAATATCAATGCAATTCGACTATTTTTTATGCAAAATCTCGATTTTAACCATAAAAAGAAATAGAAAGAAACCTTTTTCTCCCAATAACTGCTTATTACTTCTTCATGATGAGTATCCATACTTTATAATTCCGAATGATTATAAAGGACTTCATTTCGTATGTTTTTCGTTCTCAGAAATTTTTTGATTTTAATGTTATTTCCATTATTTGTTGTTAATTTTGGAAATAACGTTAATTATTAAATGGTTTTTTCCAAAATTAAATATGCTTATCGGTAGAGAACAAGAAAAAAACATTTTGTCTAAATTGCTAAAATCCAATCAAGCGGAATTTGTGGCTATTTACGGTAGAAGAAGAATAGGCAAAACATATTTGGTCAGACAATTCTTTAATGAGCAAATAAAATTCTCATTTACAGGTTCTTATGAGACAGAAACAGTTATTCAAATCAATAATTTTTGGGTTGAGTTAAAACGTGTTTTTCCACAAGCATCTTATTCAGAAGCTCCTCGAAATTGGTCGGAAGCATTTCAACTTCTGACTGACTACTTACTAAGTTTGCCAGATAATAATCAGAAAATCGTTTTCTTTATTGATGAGCTTCCTTGGCTCGACCGTACAGGTGCAAATTTTGTGTCGGCATTAGCATATTTCTGGAATCAGCATGGTTCTCAGCAAAATAGGCTAATTTTTATTACCTGTGGGTCGGCGGCATCGTGGATGATTGGAAAGTTATTGAAAGCACAAGGAGGTTTACACAATAGGGTTACTTGCCGAATAGAATTAAAACCTTTTAATCTTAAAGAAACCAAAGCCTATTGTGATTTTAGGAATTTGAAATTTAACGAATACCAAATCACGCAATTATATATGGTATTGGGTGGAATTCCCTATTATTGGCAAGCCATTGAACAAGGAAAAAGTGTAGCACAAGTAATTGAAAATTTGTGTTTTGATACCAATGGAATTCTAACAAAGGAGTTTGAATATTTATACCATTCTTTATTTAAAAATGCCGAAAAACATATCAAAGTGATAGAATCGTTGGCATCGCATCCGTATGGACTCACCAGAACACAATTATTGGAGGAAACACAAATTAGTAATGGGGGAAATTTTGTAAGAGTTATCGAAAACCTGATAGATTGTGGCTTTATAAAATCTTTAGAACCTTTTGGGAAAAAGAATAGAGATACAATTTTTAGAATTGTAGATTTTTACAGTGTATTTTACCTAAAATATATTGTCAATAATATCGGTGATAGAAATAATACTTGGCAAAGTTTATCTACCAGTCCAAGTTATAATTCATGGATGGGATATGCCTTTGAAAATATTTGTCTAACACATTTACATCCAATCCATGTTGCTTTGGGAATTAGTGGCGTTTACACTAAAATTTCATCATTTTATTTTAAAGGGAATGATGAATTACCAGGAGCTCAAGTAGATATTGTAATAGAACGAAATGATGGAATTATACATTTGTGCGAAGCTAAATTTACCAATACAGAGTTTTTGGTAAGCAAAGACGTAATCCAATCATTCAGAAGGAAAAGGCTTGTTTTTCAGGAAGTTACCAAAACAAAGAAAATGGTAGTGAGTACATTACTGACAACTTATTCAGCGATTCAAAACCAATATTATAACGAAGAAATACACTCGGAAATAAGCTTAGAAGCACTTTTTATTTAGAAATTGTTACTAATTTTTAGATAGATTTTAGAAGTAATTGGTAATGTTACAAAATGTAATACATTGATAATAAGCAAATTGTTCGTTTTTTATCACTATTCTGAGTATTTACGCTCGTCATCGTTCAAAAAGATGGCGAGCGTAAACATTTATGAGGTCTTTCAGAATAATCATAATTCGACGTAAAATATTGAACAGTAAGCGAGAGAATAGTTGCGTACTTTTCAACATTCACAAATCCGTAATTATTTTACGGAACAATATACTTATTGACGCAAACCGCAGACGGGGTGAAAAACCGCCGTCAGGGTTTCGGACAAATACCCTGACGGTGGTTTTTCACCCCGTCTGCGGTTATTGAAGTCGTTTTTTTGCATTGCGTCAATAAGTATAGACTTCCGTTATTTTACGGAAAAGCGTTAGTGAGAAATAAAATTAAAATTTCATTTTCTGAATTCTCACCGCATTCAAAATAGCTAAAAGTGCTACGCCTACATCAGCAAAAACAGCTTCCCACATGGTTGCCAATCCGCCAGCACCCAAAAGCAATACAATGGCTTTTACGGCAAATGCTAAGGTGATATTTTGCCAAACAATTCGTTTAGTTTGTTTTCCAATGTTGATTGCCATTGGTATTTTTGAAGGCATATCGTCTTGAATTACTACATCGGCAGTTTCGATGGTTGCATCACTACCAAGTCCGCCCATTGCAATTCCTACATCACTCAGAGCTACTACTGGAGCATCATTGACACCATCACCAACAAAACAAACGGTTTGATTTAGAGCTTTTAATTCTTTGACTTTATTTACTTTATCTTCTGGTAAAAGGTCGCCAAATGAGTTGATGATACCGAGTTTATCGGCTACAAATTTTACAATATTACTTTTGTCGCCACTCAGCATGGTTGTTTTTACGCCTAATTCTTGGAGTTTATTTACCGTAAATTGAGCATCTGCTTTGATACTATCGGCAATAGTGAGGTAGCCTACAAACTTTTTATCATAAGCAATGGCTATCAAGGTATAAATAATTGTGGTGGGGTCAATATCATAAATAATAGAAAATTTATCCATCAATTTAAAATTACCAACCAATAATTCTTTGCCTTTTACTTCGGCTTTTAAACCATGTCCTGATATTTCTTCGATGTTTTTTAGTTCTATATTGGTATCTTCTTTCCCCACAAATTGATGAATGGCGGTGGCTATTGGATGTGAACTTTTACTTTCCAAAATATTAACCATATTTAGGATTTCATCTTTATTAAATTCGGGATTAAACACAAGCTCTTGCACCTTAAAAACACCTTCGGTCATGGTTCCTGTTTTGTCCACTACAACATTTTGGATATTGGCTATTAAATCCAAAAAATTACTCCCTTTAAATAAAATTCCATTTTTTGAAGCCGCTCCAATTCCTCCAAAATAGCCCAATGGAATAGAAATTACCAAAGCACACGGACAAGAAATTACCAAGAAAACTAAGGCACGATAAAGCCATTGACTAAATATATAATCTTCGATAAAAATATACGGAAGTACAATGATGAGAGCGGCAAATAGTGTTACAATTGGAGTGTAAATTTTGGCGAATTTCCTGATAAACAGTTCAGTAGGTGCTTTATTCGCACTTGCGTTTTGAACCATTTCTAAAATTTTACTCAGCTTGCTATCAGCATAAGCAGTCGTGACTTTGACTTGTGAAACGGTATTCAAATTTATCATTCCAGCTAAAACTGTTTCGCCCTTTGTTTTGGTGTCTGGTTTACTTTCTCCTGTTAGGGCTGCGGTGTTGAATGAAGCATTTTCTGACAACAATTCTCCATCCAACCCGAGCTTGTCACCTACTTTTAATTGAATAATATCTCCAATATTTACCGATTCGGCTTTGATGATTTTTGCTTCATTATTTTGTAAAATCGTTACTTCGTCGGGTCGTTGGTCGAGCAAAGTTTTGATATTTGTTTTGGCTCTTTTTACGGCTAACGTTTGGAAAACCTCTCCAATGGTATAAAATAACATAACTGCCACACCTTCAGGATATTCACCGATAGAAAATGCTCCAATTGTAGCAATACACATGAGTAAAAATTCTGAAAAAATATCACCTTTCATCATACTTTCAACTGCTTCTTTTAAAACAGGAAATCCGACTGGTAAATAGGCAAAAACATACCATATAATTCTAATCCAACCCGTAAACCAAGTTTGAGGAAAATAATTATCCAGCCCAATGCTGATGAGTAGTAAAATTAAACTAATAATAGCAGGTAAAAACATTTGAAATGTGCTTTGATTACCACCAGAGTGGTCATGTCCGTCATCATCAGAATGTTCATTGTGGTCGTGGGTGGCACAGCAACCTGTTTCTTTAGGTTGTTTTTTGTTGAGAAAATTATTTTGTTCTTCTTGTGTACAACAAAGTTGTTTACCATCATTGTCGTAAATATGTTTGTGTTCCATCTTAAATCTATGAATTAATGTTCATCACATTTTTGGCAATAGCAATGAACGATTGTAAATATGATACGTCTGTATTTCTTAAAAAAATGAAATACAGATTGACCTGCTGAATGAGATTTTCAGTAATGAATAAAACGGTAAAAATTAATATTTATATTTGGGGCGGTTGCCAGATATTTCCATGAAAATTAGAAGCAAAAGAGTCATTTTTAATAATTATTCTTGCGTTCAGCGGAAAAAAAGAAGTATCCTTTATCGTTAAAATAGGACATTGAAAACTAAATACGATGATGGAACCGCAACAAGCACAAATGCAAAAAGGAGAACATGATTCAGTGTCTGCTTGGTGGTTGTGATGGTCAATTTGAGCGAAATTTTCTTTCCCATTATTCAATATTTTACAATCCTCCGTATCATTGCAAGGTAGCAGCGAAAGTATGAGAATGTAAAATGAGAATATGACTGAAAAGAATTTCATGTGGCAAATGTAGGATAAATACCTGTGCAACAGGATTTCATAAAAGAAATATTTTGACAATAGAAGTCTTTTATTTTCAAATGATACCCATTTTTTTGGCATTATTCCTCTCAGGAGTTGTCAGACTTATTGAGCCCAAGAGATAAACTGATATACCTTTTTATCTCAATCAATTTTACGTTAGTCCTAAATTAATAAAATTGGCTATACAGTCTGCACATTTGTAAGGCCAATAAAATAGATTTTAAGATTACCCTCAAAGTTTTTGTATCAATTGATGATGTAAAAGAATACATGATTGATTTGCAAATTGGGAGACGAAATCTATCTCTTGAAGAAGAGTCGTATTACCGAGGGCTAAAATATAATTCTCAAAAAAAATAGAGGCATTGCCTTACAAGTAAATACAAATGAAGAACAAGTTATTAATGTTGCCGAGAATTTAGCATTAACCTATAACGTGAGTTCTCGAACCATAAAAAATGACGGAAAATTTGCAGATGGAATGAGTAAATTTTCCGAATCTTTAAGAAAAGAAGTATTACAAGGTGTTAGTGAAATTAGTAGCAAGGATATTCAAGCACTTGTAAATGAGGAGATTGATAAAGATTCAATTGATAGTATTGATAACTTATCTTCTGTGATTGATAAGGCTAAACCGTCCTATTATCAGTTGAAGAACCCAAACTTTTACTCGAAATAAAACAGCTTTCACAAAAACTGAAGACGATAAAAGTTGCGATATTTTGATTGAGAAAATTGCTATTTACAAATCATAGATAAAGAGTTGTGTAATAGATATAAATAGAGAGAAATACCAACCAAATAAAATTTTAGATTGAGGTTAAATGCAACAATTAACAAGAACCTGTTAATTGTTGCATTTCGAGTAAATACACCTTTTTACATCATCTTTATAATGTTTAAATCGGGCAGATATTCAGATTTAGAAATATCTACCCGACTTTTGGTAAATTTAACAGGCACATTGAATTTTTGCACCCGTTTGACTTCCTTTTGTTCCATCAGTGGCATATCCATCAAATTTCCACCATTCAATACCACCAATTAGTTCTTTCACTTTGAAACCAAGTTTCGACATATTCAACGCTCCTTTTGTAGAGGCATTACAACCAATTCCATCGCAGTAGATAACATAGACGAAATCTTTGTCTAAGTGCTTTGTGCTTTCTTCGTTCATTTCACGATGTGGAATATTAATGGCCGTTGGGATGTGTTCAGCTTCAAAACCAAATTCTTTTCTTGCATCAATCGCAATCACCTTTTCTCCATTATTTAAGGCATCGAATAAATCTGACGGGTCCATTTCAAACGCCAGTTTATTTTCATAATGTTTAATTTGTTCTTCCATTTTTTTGTAAATTTTATTTTTAATTACGTAATGATGCAAAACAAAGTTGCTTTTTTGTATTTTAATATATTGATTTATAGCGAGTTATGAATATTGTTGCTAATTATAAAACCCCAAGCTCTACTTATGAAGCTATTTAATGAGACAAAACTACAACAGTAGAAATTCGTTTAAAAACGAAAAGAATTCATCATATTTATTCAATATTTTCATACAAATCCCGAAGCTAAATTTTGTTTCTTTGCAATTATTTTATAAATCTTAAAAATGGAGATAAGACATTTAAAGCTCATTAAAGCAATCGTAGAGGAAGGTAGTATTACAAAAGCTATCGACAAATTACATTTAACTCAATCTGCTTTGAGCCATCAACTTAAGGAAGCAGAATATCAATTAGGGACACAAATATTTTTACGACAAAACAAAAAATTAATCCTAACCAAGGCTGGAGAAAAGTTATATGAGGCTGCAATCGAAATTTTAGAGAAGCTATCAGGAACAGAAAAAGAAATAAAACAAATGACTTTTGGGGAATTTGGTACAATCAGAATAAGTACCGAATGTTATTCAAGTTATCATTGGTTACCATCTGTTTTAAAGCAATTTCATTTGCTTTATCCTAATGTTGATTTACAAATTATAATGGAAGCAACGCATTATCCCTTACAAAAATTACAAGAAAACGTGATTGATATTGCCATTACCAGTGACCCAATTAAAGATAGTAACATAAAATATATTGACCTTTTTCAGGACGAAATGTTGATGATTGTTTCTACTAATCATGCTTGGGCTAACAAAAAATATGTGGTTGCAGAAGATTTTATAGAGGAACATTTATTGATACATTCATTGCCATTAGAAACAGTGACGATTCATCAATTTCTATTAGCTCCAGCCAAAGTATCCCCAAAGAAAATAACACCACTTCCGCTTACAGAAGCATCAATAGAAATGGTGAAAGCAGATATGGGAATTATGGCTATGGCAAAATGGGCTGTGCAACCTTACCTCAAAAACAATTCACTCAAAACAGTTAAAATTGGGAAAAACGGTTTAAAAAGAAAACACTTTATTGCTTTGATGAGTAACAAAACGTATCCCAACTATTTTAACCATTTCATAGAGTTTTTACAAACTGAAATCAATCAACAATGGAATATATAATTAGAGATTGTAATGAGAATGATTTGCCAGAATTGGTTGAATTATGTGGTAAACATTCGCAATATGAACAAGTAAATTATGATGCAAAAGGAAAAGAAAATTTGTTAAAAAAAGCATTGTTTTCCGACAGTCCAAAACTATTTTGTTTTGTCATTGAAAGCAACGACCAACTTCAAGGGTACTTTTCCTATACTTTCGATTATTCAACTTGGGACGCACAAATATTTCTATATTTAGACTGTTTGTATTTAGAACCTGAACTTCGGGGTCATAAAATTGGAGAGATAGTTTTTGATAAATTAAAGGAAATAGCACGCCAAAACGACTGCGTAAACATTCAATGGCAAACACCTATTTTTAATGAGAGGGCAATCAATTTTTATAATCGAATTGGTGGGACTGGAAAAGAAAAAATGAGATATTTCATTGATATAGAAAAAACCTTCTAAAATCTATAATTTGTTCAAAAAAGGATTTTATACTAATTAAATCGACTTCTCGAAATAAAGGCTCTAAGTTGTTGGTTATCAAATATACCAAAATAGCTTGGCTTTAACTCCAAATCGTTATGTAGGGCTAAAACCAAGCTATTTTGAATAATATTACTTTGAAAAGTGTTGTTCAAAATCCAATATTCAATCGGGGGGGGTGTAAGACAAACTCTGGGTCATAATTCAAATTGCCAACTCCTGTATATCCACCTTGAATTATACTATTTTTTACGATAGACTAGATATCATTAAATGGCGTTGAATTGCCCCAAATGATTGAATTTATAATGATTGGCTGACTGTTTGAGTTGAAAACGCCTCCGTTATAACCTCCATTGCCCGACAAAGTACAGTTAGTGATAGTAGGATTTGAAGTATTATTATAAAATGCTCCGATACCTCTATTACCAGACAATAACGTATTCCTAACATTGGCATCACTTCCATCTTGCAAATACAAAGCTGAACCAAACCCTGCTTGATTTCCCATAACTTTACATAACATTATGGTAGGTTTGCTGGCATCTCCTGCGTAAATACCACTTAGCAATAGCAGACCAAGTAGTTCCATTAAATTTCTTCGAATCACTCGTAAATACACCATTATAACCCGAGAATACATAAATATTACTTCCCAAAGCTACATTGGCAGTACCCACCAAATTTGTGGGATAAGCGGTGGATGACGACCAAGTGCCACAGAGTGACTGACTAAACAATTGTTGCGACCAAATACTACATAACAGTAAGAGTACAACCCTCATTTTCATGGAATTAATAATCACGTTCCCTATTTTATTTTGACTTATCAGCAAAGCAATAAAAAGGTAAAAAAGTTTTTTCATTATGGTAGGAAATTAATTGGGTTAAATAGGTAGTTGGCTAAAAAGAGGAGAGAAATCAAAATTGATATTCTCCTCAAATTTTACTTTCCTACCACGAAAGTTTTTGATGTGTAAGTGTTAAATGAGGTTTTTGAAAATACTTTTTTTTCTCTTTGAAATAATGGCTTCTCTACCATTATTCATCAGCACCTTATACTCTTCTTGATTCAAATTTTTTACATGGTTTGGATTAATCATATAGGAGCGATGTATTCGTAAAAATCCGTGTGTTTCTAAAAATGGCTCAAAAAATTTTATGCTATGAGCAACTAATTTTTGCTTGCCATTTGCCAAGTGAAAAATGGTATAATTGATATTACCTTCCAAAAGAACTACGGCATCTACAAAGACCTTTTTTGAAGTTTTATGGTTTAGAGTTAATAGCGAATTATTGCCTTTTTGAATGTACGTTTTCATGATTTCAAGAATGTATTTTTAGTACGGCACTTTGTAATGTTTCAGAAAACAATCAAGAGAAATCAAGAGTAAAATATAATTACCCAGTTTCTCATTGATTGTAAAACCTTCCACTAAAAAGATTCCCAAAATTGTAGATAATTCTCAGGTAGGTGTTATCACAAAATGGACATTCTGTTACTCATTTTTGACAAAAAAAAAGAGGGCTATTGCCCTCTTTCTAATAAATTTTAAAAACTTTTACTCATTTTAAACTTTTTCTAACTCAAAATGAACATTTTATCCCTAATTCCACCTCTGAAGTTATTTTTTTTCATTTTTCTCAAAATACTTTCGAGCAGTACGACAGGCTTTTAAATTTAACCATTCTAACAATTTTTGAGACAGTTTCCACTCCTTTTTTGCATTTCAGAAGCACATTTTAAGTGATTATTTCTAAAAAATCATAAGCCATTTGGTACTTAACCAATTTTAATAAAAGGAGATTTTCAGAGAGCATGGTTGTACGGGATAATCATTATTTTTACTGAGAAAATCTAATTGATATTCTAAATATTGCCGTAGTTGTGTATATCACACACCCAAATGGTCAAGATGTGTGTGATACCAGACATAAATAATATTAATTTATTTATTCCAAATAAGTAATAGTCCACAAAACAATAAATCGTAAAAAGCAAAATCTTTCAATATTTACTTAAATTTAGTTGGCAAACCAAATTTAGGTAGATATTGAAAGATTTTGCTTTTTATAATACGCAACTTATTGTTAAATTAGTAACTAAAGACGAAGCGAACAACCTACCAACCATTTTATATACTCCTTCTTGAGTCATGACCCTACTTTTGTAGGCTAATAATGTCATTTTATACGATATGTGTACCTGATTATATTTTCATATTTAAACTCAAAATTATGTTAAAGCAAAACGTAGAAGTATTTAATCAAAATGTTCAAGAAAATGGTGGGTTCTTATACACCACAAATTCTCAATTCTCTTCCTATGTAGCCAACAAAAGAATATCAGAGGAGATTTTCAAGTTTATTAAACCACAGTACAAAACACTAATAGATATTGGGTGTGGAGATGGTTCATACACAAATGAAATTAAACAAAATTTTCCCCATTTAGAAGTCAGAGGGTTTGACCCTGCTTCAAAAGCCATTGAAAAGGCTGGAATAATTTACCCAGATGTTATTTTTGAGACGGTTAACCTTTTGGATGAAAATTTGCAAATTCCTGCTAAAAAATATGATGTTGGTGTAATCAGAGGGGTGCTACATCACCTCAGTGACCAACAAAAAGCAATTGAAAATGCCTTTAAATTAACAGATAACATCATTATCATGGAACCTAATGGTAACAATCCGATTTTGAAGTTAATTGAAAAAACATCAAAGTATCATATTGAGCATGAAGAGCAGTCTTTTTTTGAATGGAATTTAAAAAAGTGGATTAATAATGCAGGAGGTAAAGTTGTCAAATGGTCTTACGTTGGTTACGTTCCGTTTTTTTTCCCTACTCCAGCAGCAAAACTTATCTATTCACTACAACCAGTTTTAGAAAAAATCCCTGTTTTAAAACACATATTTTCTGCTCAATTTATTATCTCTTGCAGTAAGAAAAACTAATATCTTTAATGTTCAATTTCAAAACACGGAATCATATTCCGTGTTTTTTTAAACGCTCAATTTATATGAATCTTACTCGTCTGAGTTACATTTTTCTATTTTTTACGATACTCTTGGGCTTGGGAATCAGAGTTTATAACCTTGATAAGCATGGGATATTCTTAGATGAAAAAGCAACGATTCTGATAAGTCAAGGAATGGCTTTAGAAGGGAATTCTCAGAAGAATTGTTTTTACACCGTTGGAAAAAGCACTTTTACACCAAAAGAGTTTTGGGCAGAAAAAAACCTCGATGATTTTTATGATAGCATCAGAAGAAGTGATATTGGCAATAGTCCCTTTTACTATCTTGTGTTGCATAATTGGATTAAAGCCTTTGGAATTAGTGATTATTCAATTCGATTTTTATCAGTATTTTTTAGTTGTTTGACTATCATTCTGCTATTCTTTTTCATAAAAGAACACTTAAATAACTTAAAACTGGCTTTGTTAGCTTGTATTTTAATGGCAATAGAACCTTTTTTCATTGCTATTAGTCAACAAACACGGAATTATTCGATGAGTTTTTTCCTAACATTGCTGGCAACTCATATCTTCTTAAAAATTATAAAAAATGAAGAAACCGAGATTAAATCGTTGAAGCTGTATTGGTTTTATGGCATCTTATCTGCCTTATGTCTGTTGTCTCATTTCCTAACTGCAACCGTTTTTATGGTTCATGGACTTTACGTTTTATTGTTTGTTAGAAAATCAAGACCATGGTATTTATTACCTTCTTTTTTAATGATTGGAGGCATCGCTTTTGGCTATTGGATAACCTACGGAGGTGGTGATTACACCTTTCAAACCCTTAACTATCAAGCAAAAATATATTATACTCAAGCTCATCTCAACCCAAATCCACACGCTGGATATATTGACCCTGCAACCGTCAAAAATGTAACTAAAAAGGCTATTCCAATATTTACGGATTTATTTATTTCCATGAATAACTTAACGGCAAATATGGTAGGCAAAAAGAATATTTTACTTGCTCTTGCGATTACAGTTTTCTCTATTTTCTCGCTTTGGAAATTTAAAAAGACACAAGAAAAATGGTGGTTATTCTCCATAATCGGTGTAAATATGGTAGGCTTCTTTGTATATTCAACTGCAAAATGGCAACATTTGGAAATAGTAAATGGTGGTATGTTATTCTACTTATTTATCGAATATTGGAGAAATACGAAGGAAGGTATTGCGAAAAAACAACTTTGGTTATTCCTGTTTTTAACTTTAGTCCCGACTATATTTTTAATTATTATGACTTTTAAAAACGGGCATACTTTTGGTCTAACTCAACGTTACTCAGGTTTTTCATTTCCGTATTCTATCATCCTTGTCAGTATAGCATTATTGAGTGCGAATCAGACTATAAAACCGCTCAATTATTTTATTTGGGTTGTATTTGGAGTACAATTACTTTTTGTAGGAAAAACAATTAAAAACGTATTAAATGATGAATCGCTGAAGTATAATTATCGAGACAAAGCACGTGTTGAGAATCCATATCCAAAAATTGCTCTTGAGTTGACAAAACAATACCAAACAGGCGATACAATCGTTTATCCTTCCTATCTAAAAACATTTTATGAAGGAGACTCATACGTTAATAGCATCAAAAGGTCAGTATTAGATGCACAATATGTAAATTTGTACTTACCAAAAGATGCAGAATTTATCCAAACTATTGACAATAAGGAAGTTAATAAAGTCATACTTAGAAAAAAGGATGGAAAAAGGATAGAAATCTTTGATTTAAAGGGAGATACCTTTCGGTACTAAGTCGGTAAAATCCTTTAAATTCAATTCATTTTAAAAAGATTGGGAAATTCGTCTGATGTGTAAAGCTATATTTTCTGTTGAGAGTATAGCTTTACACATCAGACGAATTATTATTTTCCAATAAAAAATATGACACAAATTTTCAAATTATTCGATTTTAAGCAAAAAGTAAATTACAGAATCGAAATTTTAGCAGGTTTAACTGTGGCAATGACTATGATTCCAGAATCATTATCATTTGCTATTTTAGCCAAATTCCCACCTTTGATGGGTCTGTACGGTGCTTTTATTATGGGAATTATAACGGCTATTTTTGGCGGAAGACCAGGTTTAATTTCAGGAGGAGCTGGAGCAACGGCGGTTGTTTTAATTGCCCTGATGAATGCTCATGGACTGGACTATGTTTTTGCTGCCATTATTATCGCAGGAATATTTCAAATATTAGTCGGTGCTTTCAGATTAGGAAAATTTATCAGACTCGTTCCGCAACCTGTTATGTTTGGCTTTGTGAACGGTTTGGCAGTTATTATTTTCATGGCTCAGGTAGAGCAATTTAAAACCGTCGTTGATGGAAACTCGGTTTGGTTATCGGGTAATTCGTTGTACACAATGGCTGGTTTAGTAGCCATGACGATTGGCATTATCATTGTTGCTCCACGAATAACCAACGCCGTTCCTGCTTCATTGATAGCTATTATTGTAGTTGGTCTTTTAGTTTTTGGGCTAAATATTGACACCAAAACGGTCATAGATATTGCCTCCGTTAGTGGTGGTTTACCTCCTTTTCATCTTCCAAATGTCCCACTGACGTTAGAAACTCTCAATATTATTCTGCCTTACGGACTTATCATGGCAGGTGTTGGACTTACCGAAGGATTACTGACACTAAACGTTGTTGACGAAATTACACAAACTACTGGTGATGGCAATAGAGAATCGTTAGCACAAGGAGTTGCCAATATCTTTAATGGTTTTTTCTTTGGAATGGGAGGTTGTCCAATGATTGCCCAAACCTTAGTTAATTTGTCGGCAGGAGCAAGGGCAAGATTGTCTGGGATTGTAGCCTCTCTAACGATTTTGGCAATAATTTTATTTGCTTCTCCAATTATCGAAGCCCTACCAATGGCGGCATTGACGGGTGTAATGATGATGGTTGCCTTTGGTACTTTTGAATGGATGAGTTTTAAAGTCATTAACAAAATGCCGAAAACGGATATTTTTGTAGGGGTTTTGGTAGCAATAATTACGATTTGGCTTCATAATTTGGCTTTGGCGGTATTAATTGGCGTTATCGTTTCTGCTTTAGTTTTCGCTTGGGAAAGTGCCAAAAGAATCAGAGCCAGAAAATACATTGATGGAAATGGAGTAAAGCATTATGAAATTTATGGCCCGCTTTTCTTTGGTTCAACCACTACTTTTTCAGAGAAATTTGATATACTAAACGACCCAGAAAAGGTAATTATTGACTTTAAAGAAAGTAGAATTGTTGATATGAGTGCCATTGATGCAGTCAATAAAATTACAGAACGGTATGCTAAAGTGAATAAAACAATTCATTTAAAACATCTGAGTGCTGATTGTCGTCAACTTTTACAAAATGCTGATAAAATCATTGAAGTAAACATCATTGAAGACCCTGATTATCTTGTTATGGTGTAGGTTTTTTGATTGTGGCTTTAAAAAGTGTCATCTAATAACGAAACTGTTAATTATTGATTATCACTATTGATTGATGATTAGGAAAGTCTATTGATACTTGAAATAGAATTAGGTCTGGATTAAAAAACTACGGAACTATCTACAATTTGTCGCAGAATAAAATTAGCCCACAGATTGTACTGATTCAACGGATTTACACGGATAAATTTAAAGAAAAATCAGTGTAAATCTGTTTTATCTGTTCTATCCGTGGTCTAATTTTGTCTTGCGACAAATAGTAGATAATTCCGTAAATTAATTTTACACGATTATTTAACATGCCACTGATTCAGTACAAATATAGTAATCAACCCAAAACACTTCAATGAATGTTATTGAAGTGTTTTGGGTTGATTATAAAATATTGAGTAATCGTGTAAAATTAGGCAATGTTTAATTTTAAATAAAAATCTGATTAACAGATAGTTCTGATAATTTTTTCAATCTGCTCCATCCATTTTTAATTTTTTCACAATTTCAGAAGCTACCTTTTTCCCAAGTTCAAGTCCCACTTCATTATCAGTTCTAAAATGAATACCGCCATGAAATCGGGATTCTGCCACATCTTTTGCTTTATTTTGGAAATATACCTCATCTTCTGGGAAAAAATATGAATATATCTCGGCCGTAGTGCTACTCACCGCTGCATGACCAGATGGATAGCCTGGAAAAGGCGGACTTGCAAATAACACAGGTTTAAAAGTTGTATCATATTGCTCTGGACGAATACCCCAATAAGTGTATTTGGCATCAAAACACGAGACAAACCCGTCGTAATAACCAATCGCAGATGCTGCATAAATTCGGGCGGCTTTTGGAGCATTTAAGTGTAAGTTTTTCTCAAATATTTTCTTGGTAATTACATCACTCCAAAATGGTTGGCTATCATAAAAAAACGCATTCGACATAGATTTATGCGTGGGTTTAAAGTTTTTCAATTCAGCCATATCTTTGGCAAAATCTGGTGGTGGCAATGGTCTGAATTGACTACCACTTAATAAAACAATGGTTTTACTTTTACCTGCGTTGGCAAATGCCGCATATTTCCCATTCCAAAGCCCTTCCCCTTCTGGATATTTTCCATCCCAAGCAGTATTTACCAAGAAATCTTTGGTATATTCTATTTCGTGCTGGGCGATTCTTTTTCCTAATTCAAAGCCAGCCCTTGTGTCACTCGGAAAAGCTACACCAGTGGCAATTCGAGATTCCATTGCAAGTTTGGCCATACGGTTTACAGAATCCGCCATTTTAGGAAAATAATGAGCTATTATTGTGGATGCAACACCTGCTGCAACTGAATACTCACAAGGGTATGATGGACTATCAGGCTTTATTCCAAACGTTTGTATTCGCTTATCGGTTGCAAATGGACGAGTACGATTGTACGCATATTTACTATCCCAAGCGGCAAGAGTGGCATCATATATACTCACTGAGACAAGCATATTAGCCAAAATTCCATTTTTTTGTGCATCGGATTGCCATAATTTACTAATCAAATCTTGCCATCGAAAACTCGGAGAACCTGTATTCCAGAATTCAATATTTTTCTTATCGGCCAAGTTTAATTGCTGTTGAATAGCGAGTATCTCAGCAATTTCGTTCTTGTTTGTTGAAGGTGCTGGCAAGCGAAAGTCTTTTCCAGAAGAAATAAACCACGTTTTCCAATTTCCTGCTTTGGGTTCAACTTGTGCTTGGAGCGTAGTAGCCAATAAAATAAGGGCTAATAAAGAGGTCAGTTTTGGGGTCATATTTTTGTTTTTTCTTCAAATTTAGAAGCCTAAAAAAACAAAAAATGGTATTCAGCATATACAACAGTTTTGAGTAAACCAACAACATATTATCATCAATGAATTTCTGAATTATTAACCCGAAATTATTGTATTTACATGATTTTCAAATTGTTATTATTTTTTTGCAAATAAATAATGCCTTTATTTGCACCCAAGAAGTTTCAATATTAAAAATCAGAAAGAGGGTGTTAAAAGAACGAATTAAGTTTTATTTATGGGTAGGACTAAGCTTGTTGTCATTAGAAATTTTTGTTGAGTTGGTGTCCAATACGGATGTATTTTTCACTAAAATGACAAACAGTTTTTGGTTGATGACTTATGTTATGATAGTCAATTTTTTCATTTTTGAGTATTCTATTCCATTTATCAAATTTAGTTGGAAGAGACTGTTGACAATACCCTTTATTTTTGTGTTTTATATTTTCATGTTTTCAGTTGGATTTTATTGGTGGAGAAATCTTGGGGTGGGCTTACACATTTATTTTGCGTTTACTGAATATAAATCTACCAGAGAAGCCTTATCAAGTTTTTTCCCGAGAGGACTTTTTTCAGCCATTGTAATCGGTATTATTAAGTATTCTTATGATTTTAGGATTTTAAAAGAAACGGCTCAAAAGCTACGAATCGAGAAACAGGAAGCAGAATTGAACTATCTTAAATCCCAAACTAATCCACATTTTTTGTTCAATACTCTCAATAATATATATTCATTGGCAAGAGATAATAATCCCTTAGCATCTGAGTCTATCTTACGTTTATCAAAAATTTTAAGATTCATGTTGTATGAAACCAACGTCGATTATATTGCCATCGAGCAAGAATTGAAAATTATGGAAGACTATATTTCGCTTGAAAAACTGCGGTATGATGAATCATTAATTGTCAATTTCAATCACACCATCGAAGATATGAAACAAGCAATTCCACCACTTTTATTAATACCATTTGTAGAAAATGCCTTTAAACATGGAGCCTCTGAAACCCGAAATCATCCTTTTGTGGATATTCATTTGTCTGCCCAAAATCATACATTATTATTTATCGTAAAAAATTCAGCAGAAAATCCTCAAAATCAAGAAGTTGTCAAAGAAAATATTGGGCTTTCCAACCTCAGAAGGCAATTAGAATTGCTTTATAAGGACTATGAAGTGAGCGTTTTTCAGGGAGAATCTGACTTTACGGCAACATTAAGGATAAATCTAAAAAGTCATGTCTAATATCAAATGTATCATTATCGAAGATGAACCGTTAGCCGTAAAAGTGTTAGTGGATTATATTGCTCAAATACCATTTTTAGACCTAAAAGGTTCGTTCAAAGATGCTTTTCTCGCTTCTGAATATTTACATAAGCATGATGTTGGACTAATTTTTTTGGACATCCATTTGCCCAAACTTAAGGGTATGGCTTTTCTAAAAACACTGATTAATCCTCCGAGCGTAATCATCACAACTGCCTATCATCAATATGCCATTGAAGGATTTGACTTGAATGTGACAGATTATTTACTGAAACCTTTTGAGTTTGAACGGTTTTTTATGGCAGTCAATAAAGTAAAATCCGCTTCAATTGAATCGAAAAATTCGGAAATAAAAGATTATATTTTTGTAAATGTTCAAAAGAAGAAAGTGAAAATTTTATTTTCAGAAATCATATTCATTGAAAGTCAAAAAGAATATATCAGAATTGTGACGACTAAACATGAATATCTTTCAAAAATGGGAACGGGTGAAATAGAAGCACTTTTACCCGAAAATCTTTTCAAAAGAATTCATCGTTCCTTTATTATTTCCTTAGAAAAAGTTGAATCATTTAATGCTGAAATGGTTGAAGTAAACGGCATAACGATTCCAATCGGGCGAGGTTATAAGGAAGCCATAGAAGGTTTTTTTTGATAAATGAGACGAGTACTTACTACGTTTTCACAAAAAATGTTTAATCGCCATTATAGTTATTTAATTTTTTAATGGGTTATAGCAAGTTTTATTTTTTAAGCAAAGTTGGTTTTGCAAAAACTGAAGGTAAACAACAAATTTCAAATATTGATTAATAATGTTAGTCGTGACTATGTTTCACACCGACATTTACACATTCGTTATTTCTTATAAATAAAGGCTTTTTAGTAATCCTTGATAATTCATTTGATAACTTTTCGGAACTATCTACAATTTGTCGCAGAATAAAATTAGACCACAGATTGTACTGATTCAACGGATTTATACGGATAAATTTAAAGAAAAATCAGTGTAAATCTGTTTTATCTGTTCTATCCGTGGTCTAATTTTGTCTTGCGACAAATAGTAGATAATTCCGTAACTTTATTCGTAACATCAGTCAAAAAGATGTGTCCTATTTCATTCAATTCACAGAAACCTCACCAATGCTTATTCATTCCCAACTCCTTTAACCTTATTTCAAAACCCCAAATTTCTTATTCAGGCGTTCTATAAAAATGAGAGGTTTTATAAAATCTAACTTGAACAAAATCTAAAACTTAAAATAGTACATAAATCGTGTTTCATAATTTTATATTTCTGTTGCTAAAATCAAATTGTATTTTAATTGATTTGTGTTGAGTATTATGGAATATTGCCAGAAAAGATATTGAAGTATTTCTTCTTTTATAGGTAAAGTAGGAATTTACCCCTCACGAGCAAAAAGACATATTTGAATAGTGATGGTTAATGAACGTATATTTTCTCTTTCAGAATAAGACTCATTCCAACATTAACTAATGAATGGTCGTCAATGATTATGACTTTCGTTTTCATAAGGAATTTCAATGATAAAACTTGTCCCGTTTGGTGGTGAGTTGATGATAATTTTCAAATTAGACAAATCGGCTCTTTTATAAATATTTTGAATACAGATTCCATTAGTTGCTAAATTTTTATCCATGCCAATCCGGCACTTTTTGCTTAGTCTATATTTAACGTATAATTTACAAATTTTCAATAAATGGTTGTTGGTATAAACGTTTGCCAGTAGCCTTATAAAGGGCATTTGCCAAAGCCGCATGAACAGGTGGGTAAGCAGGTTCGCCCATACCTGTTGGCTTTTCGGTATTTTCCACAAAATGAATTTCAATCAATTTTGGAGCTTCATTGTGCCGAATCATACGATAATTATGGAAATTATTTGACTCAGGCATACCTTTGGTAAAGTTCATTTTGCCGTACATCGCTGCTCCAATGGCATCAACAATGCCACCTTCTGACATATTTTTAGCGGCATCAGGGTTTATCACAATGCCACAATCAATGGCACAAAAAACTTTATTAATAATTGGAGAGCCATCTTTCATTTCTACATCTAACACATGAGCCGCATACGAATCGTGACAGAAATAGGCTGAAAAACCTAATTTTTTTGAGAACTTTGTACTTTTCCAATTTGATTTTTCTCTTACCAATTCCAATACTTTTATGAATCTACTCGCATCATAATCGTTATTTTTACCAACGAGATTTTCTTTGGCTTTTTTCAATAAATCAATTCTGAAAGCGATTGGGTCTTTGCCTGCGGTTTCAGCTATTTCATCCAAAAATGATTGCTCGGCAGCCGCCATAAAATTGGAATGTGGAGCTCGGTAAGAACCCACCGTAATATTAGTATCAATGGTAAAATCTTCTGCTAAATAATTATCGACCGCCCCCGCAGGAAAACGATTGGGAGTTAAAGGAGTCTGTGGCATTCCACCCACTTTTACATGGAAACCAATCAAATTATTATTGGCATCAAGAGCAGCTCGATATTTTGCCGAATAAGACGGTCGGTAAATTCCTGCCGTCATATCGTCTTCACGGGTATAAATTAGTTTAATAGGGGCTTTTACTTTTTGAGAAATCAAAGCTGCTTCTATCAACCAATGTGCATACGAACGACGACCAAAACCACCACCCAAACGAGTCAATTTAATATCTATTTTCTCCAAAGGAATTCCCAAACGATTTGAAAGTGCTTGCTCGGTAAATTCTGGTTTTTGGAGAGGACCAGAAAGCGATACTTTTTCGTCGGTAAAATGAGCAAAGAAGTTCATCGGCTCCATGCAGTTATGAGCCAAAAATGGGGCATTATAAGTGCGTTCAATTACTTTTGACGCATTTTTGAAGGCATTTTCTATGTCTCCATCTTTTCTGCGAACATTAGCCGATTTCGCTAAACCTTCGGCTAATTTCGCTGAATGCTCAGTGGAGTTTTCCAAACCAGCAGGTATTTTTTCTTCTATTTTTCTACCCAACATATTACGTTTTTGAGTAAAAGCGGTTTGCTCTTCCCAAGAAACTTTTAAGGCTTTCTTGGCTTGCATTACTTCCCAAGTGGAAGAACCAACAATTGCTACAACCTCGTTGAATTGGGTGGTATCAAAAAACGTTTTCTCATAATCATCATTAAATATTTTGATTGGAAAAATGTCTTTTATTCCTTTCATTTTCTTAATGATAGCATTGTTTTGAATAGCTTTAAACTTCAACCCCATTGCTGGCGGATGAACAATCATGGCTATCAACATTCCATCAACTTTGGTATCAATGCCAAAGAGTGGTTTTCCCGAAACAATTTTATCTAAATCTACGTTTCGCTGACTTTTTCCAATGATTTTAAAATCTTTTATTTCTTTTAGTTTTACGTCTTTCGGAACTGGAATTTGTGCTGCCTCCGTTGCCATTTCGCCGTATTTGGCAGATTTTCCTGAGTTTTTATGATACAAAACGCCCAATTCTGTACTAACTTCTTCAATAGGCACATTCCATTTTTTGGCAGCGGCTTCTCTCAACATTTGGTGAGCGGTTGCTCCTGCGGTACGTAGGATTTGCCAACCTTGATGAATCGCCTGACTTCCACCGATAAACTGTCGAGTAAAATGTTTGGTATCTAAATCGGCTTGTTCGATGATAATTTTTGTAAAATCAACGTCCAATTCTTCCGCAACAATCATGGGCATCGAGGTTTTTACACCTTGTCCGCCTTCGGGGTTGGGCGACATGATTTTGATAACATTGTCGGCAGTAATTTTTACAAAACCATTTAATTCATTGAAGTCTGATATGTTGTTCGTGAAGACACTAACAACATCATCTGCGTTTTCTTCTGACTTCTCAAGCGGTTTAAAACTCGACAAGAATCCAATACCCAACATAAAGCCACCACCCGAAAGAGCAGAGGCTTTGAGAAATGAACGGCGACTTTGATTCTCCATATTTATATGACTTTTTTAAGTAAATATAAGGGAATATTCCTATGAATTAAATTGTACTATTGTCGATTTGAAATTACTATTTCTTAATTTGGTGCGTATCACGTACACTACTAAAAGATAAAGCTAACATTTTCCATTCTTTTTTCTGCTTTTGATAAACCTCAGTTACCGTAAATTCGGTTTTAACTTCTGTTCCTCTAACCATCGCAATTAAGGTAATTCTGTTCCAAACGATTGCTGTTTCGCCCGATATTTCAATGGCAGTATCATGCACTTGTGCTTCTTTGTACCAAATATTTCCTGTTTTGATGATTTCGAGTTCTTCGGCTTTTTTCCATGTGCCACTCATGTGAAGGAATTTAGCTTTATCGTCAAACAATTTTTCGAGTTTATCTACGTCCTTATCAGCCATCCATTGCCATTTATCTTTGGAAATTTGCAAAACAGTTGACTCATCTTCGGAAGATTGACCAAAAGAAAAAGTTGTTCCTAAAAGGAAAATGCAATAATTAAATGTTTAGCTTTCATTTTTGTAAACTGTTTTTTTATTTACGGAGCTATAAACTATTTGTTGCAGACAAGATTCGACCACAGATAATACAGATTATTCTTGATTTTATCAGACCGTGCGTCCCAGTGAAAATCTGTTAAATCTGTATTATCTGTGGTCTGATTTTATCTTGCGACAAACTCTTTATTCCGTTTTTTAAATTCCTCTCGACTGAATTTTACCTCTATTTTTCATCGCTTTTTCAATAACATCTAATCTTGCTTTGCGAGGGTCGGGTTTGGGTACTACTTTACCGTCTAATTCTACATCAAGCATATCTTGGTTTTTGTTGTTGTAAAGTGACCAATTGGGTAGCCCTTCTCCGTTTGGATTACCTGTTTTAGCAAAATTTGTCCAATAAATATTCATGTTTTTTGCCAATTCTTTTTCCTGTGCGGTAGGTTCGGCAGGAGGCCCCCAACGAGCATTTAAGGTATTGAACACAAACGAAACTTCTGAACCATGACCAGCACCATAAGGAGAACGTTGTTGAGCATTGGTAGGCACATAACCAAACTGATACACATAAGCAGGGGCTTGTTTGGCAAGGAAAACTCTCGCCGTCATACGTGCAGGCTCGCCCCAAACCCAGTCTGTATTAAATTTTGCAATAACCTCATTAAAGGTTTTGCTACCATCGGCATCATAAGCGGCTTTTGCTTCGGCTTCTAAGTCTCCAAACGAAGCAAATAATTCTTCTTTGGTTTTGGCATTACTTACAAAAGCTCCACCGATTTCGGCACTACAATTTCCTAT
Organism: Arcicella sp. LKC2W; assembly: GCF_034931005.1. Lineage (NCBI taxonomy): Bacteria > Pseudomonadati > Bacteroidota > Cytophagia > Cytophagales > Flectobacillaceae > Arcicella > Arcicella sp. LKC2W. The sequence goes on along the minus strand of NZ_JAYGIN010000029.1, from coordinate 44,668 downwards.
CATCAAGGGCATTTTGGGTTGACGACCCGCCATATAAGCACTTTCGGCAGTTTCTACTACTAATTTTCCATCAAGAATTGGCCCCGAATAAGTACGTGGCCCGTTAGTCCCGTCGGTTTCTTGACCGCTATCGACTATTTGCTCAACTTTCAAGGCTCTTAATTTTGCTAATGCAGTTGCATCTGTGCCTTCAATTCCTTGTTTTTTGGCAAAATTCATTCCGATGGTTTCTGCCGAAACGGTATAAAAAACATCAGCATTTTCTTTGTTTATCGGTCTGCCTGTAAGTACACCGTCTCTTCCACCGCCTGACTCACTTATTAATTTATGAAAAAGACCTTTGGCAGCAGGAATTGTCAAGAGAGAATGTACTGATACGCCACCTGCCGAAAATCCAAAAATGGTTACATTTTTGGGGTCACCACCAAAAGCAGCAATATTTTTCTGAATCCATTGAAGAGCTGCAATTTGATCCATATAACCATAATTTCCCTTTAATTCATTTGGAAATTCAGCGTTTAAAGCTGGATGAGAAAAATAACCTAAACGTCCCAAACGGTAATTAATGTTCACTAAAATCACCCCATTTTTGGTAAATTCATGACCAAAGTTTTGTGGACTTGAACCACTTCCACCTGTAAATCCACCACCATGAATCCAAACCATTACAGGCAATTTTGATTTTGGGGTATAGTTTGCGGGTGTCCAAAGGTTAAGATAAAGACAATCTTCTGATGAACCTTCGGCAATTGTTCCAGGTTTTGCTCCCCAACCTGCTTGAGCACAGTTGGCTCCAAACTTGGAAACATCTAATTCTCCTTCCCAATTTTTTACGGGTTGTGGTGGTCGCCAACGAAATTCTCCGACAGGGGGAGCGGCAAAAGGAATACCTTTAAAAATGGCTACATCACCTTCGGTAGTTCCTCTAACAACACCATTGGCTGTTTTTACTTTGGGAGCATTGGTCTGAGCAATGGAAGAAAAGTTAAATGCGATTAAGAATCCTAAGATTATTTTTTTCATGATTGAATAGTAATTTATGCTACAAAGGTCTCATCAATTTTCAACACGGATGGTATAAAAATTACTGCATTTTCTACCATTTTTACTGATTGCCATTTCTCTGTAAAAAAATAAATTTATTATTTAAGTTCTTGAGAGATAATGTATTAGATGAATGAAGGAGATTGCCAAAATAGATAATATCAACAATTATAATCTTGCACCCTTTGGTTGAGTGTGATTGATTTTTCGAAGGTAGTCCCGAGAGATTGGGGAGGAGATACATGGTTTAATTTTTCATGCTGATTTTTTGTCAGGAACTTCCCTCGGTAAAAGTATTTCTAATTATTAATTCTTTGAATATCAATCAAATGGGTATTTAATTGGACGGGGTTATTTAAAGTATTCCAACGGTATATTTTAACCGCAATACTCATCTCAATATTCCGATGAAATCGAGCAGGTTCTAACGATTTATATTAGAATGATTCATCCGAAAAAATTGAGTAGTTGTGGATAGGCTCTCTGTTTTTTCATGGTTGTTATTGATAAAGGATAATTGTGAAAAATATCACAATTTGTTCAATAAAAATAAAGCAAGTATCCGAGAATTTACACCACTACTTAATTCAACAATTCGTCAAAAAATAAAGAGATATAATAAGTTGTTCCAATATAAGGATTGCCGATGGTGGTTCGATATACTCCCCCGCCAAGATTTTTTCCTCCCACTTTTATGATTGACTTAATTGGAAGATGAAATTTCATCAAATGCTCCAATTAATGGCAGAAATTCGGAGCATTATTGAGATGGAAAGACCATTAGGGCTGTTTATTATTTTGGGTTCGCCTTCGCCTACTTTGATAAAAAAGTACGGATAGAAGGAAATATTGCGGTAACATCATTGAAAACATTTTTGCAGGATATTTTAGAATATCACCGCAAATGTTGGTTTCCTGACAACGATATTAGGATGGTGCATACTTCTGATTTAACGTAATTTGAACTATTTATCAAACATGAGAGTGCTTCATGTTTAAAGCCATTAACCATTCGTGGTACAATTTTTGCTTGAAAATAGGCATATAATTAACCCATAATAATCCATTCAAACCCGTTATTTCAGCAATAGACTTCCTGCGAAAGTGTTTTAAGTCGTAAAACAACATCTTTTCGGCTACAAATAGCGAAAATTTTTCAACCGTAGCTCTGCTATGCTTTCAAAATTTCCGCTATTTTCACTCGAAAATATACCATTTTTCAATCATAAAACACTTTCGCAGGAAGTCTAATAGTTCAATAACAGTTTGAATAGTTTTTTAATTTATGCCAAGTTTCCCTTTTTTTAAGCAATTCGATACAATGGATTGCGGGCCTACCTGTTTACGAATGATAGCCAAGCATTTTGGTAAAAATTATTCGTTACAAACTTTGCGTGAAAAAAGCGGAATTAATAAAGAAGGTGTGTCGATGGCTGGTATCGGAATGGCTGCCGAATATATTGGTTTTCGTACCTTAGTTGCCAAAGTTTCCTTTGAAAAAATCGTTTCAGATGCTCCATTGCCCTTTATTGCTCACTGGAAACAAAACCATTTTGTAGTGGTTCATGCCATCAAAAAGGATAAAGTTTTTGTGGCAGACCCAGGTGTTGGTTTGGTAGAATATTCAATAAAAGACTTTAAAACCAACTGGGTAAGTAGTCAAAATAGTACCAACGAACAAACGGGTATTGTGATGTTGTTTGAAACTACGCCAAAGTTTTTTCTTAACGACGAAGACAAACAAGACGCTGGACTATCTTTTAGGTATATTTTCAATTATCTTTTTACCTACAAAAGTCTTCTCATTCAAATTGCGTGGGGTTTATTAATGGGCGGGGCTTTACAACTAATTCTGCCGTTTCTTACCCAATCTATCATCGATATTGGTATCAATACCCGAAATATCGGCTTCATTAATCTAATTCTTATTGGGCAGTTTGTACTTTATTTTGGTCGGTCGGTTGTAGAATTTATTCGAGGCTGGATTTTCCTGCATATAGGGTCAAGAATTAACATTTCTATCCTTTCCGATTTCTTCATTAAGTTGCTTCGTCTGCCGATTTCGTATTTTGACACCAAATTTCAAGGAGATTTACTCCAACGTATTGGCGACCACGAAAAAATAGAAAGTTTTCTGACCAATACCGTCATTAGCACTATTTATGGGCTTTTCAATTTTATCATTTTTAGTATTGTTTTGAGCATTTTCAGCGGCAAAATATTCTTGATGTTTTTGGCAGGAAGTATATTGTATGTCCTTTGGATTTGGCTTTTTCTGAATCAAAGGAAAATTCTCAACAACCGAAGTTTTGAAATAGCCGCTAAAAGCCAAACGGCTACTTTACAGATAATTGATGGTATTCAAGAAATAAAACTGACCAATAGCGAGCAACAAAAACGTTGGGATTGGGAAAATATTCAAGCCTCCTTATTTAGGCTTAATATGAAGGGTTTGGGGCTTTCTCAGATTCAAAGTGCTGGGGCGTTGTTTATCAATGAAGGCAAAAATATTTTTATTACCTACCTCACGGCTCGTGCAGTGATTGAGGGCGAAATGACTCTTGGTATGATGCTTTCGGTAGGATATATTTTGGGAATGTTGAATGGGCCAATCGAACAATTTATTCATTTTATCCAAGATTATCAGGATGCCAAATTGAGCCTCGAACGCCTCAATGATATTCATAAAGTGGAAGACGAAGAACCTGTTGGCAAACAACGTTCGGTGCAACTTTCTGCCAATAAAACGCTGGCATTCACCAGTGTATCGTTCAAATATCCAGGCACGAGCCGAAATATTTTAGACAATATTGACTTTGTAATTCCGCAAGGAAAAACCACTGCCATCGTGGGGTCAAGTGGTAGTGGAAAAACGACGATTTTAAAATTATTACTTAAATTCTATCAACCAAGTCAAGGACAAATTATTGCGGGAAATAACTTTTTGAGTGGTATCAATCATAATTTTTGGCGAAGTAGATGCGGTGCGGTGCTTCAAGATGGCTTTGTTTTTTCGGATACTATTGCCCGAAATATTGCCGTTGGCGAGGATTTCGTAGAACCAAACCGTCTCAATCATGCGGCTCATGTTGCCAATATTGCTGAATTTATTGAGGGTTTACCTTTGGGCTATAATACTAAAATTGGAGCAGAAGGTAATGGGCTAAGTCAAGGACAGAAACAGCGTTTACTGATTGCCAGAGCCGTTTATAAAGACCCAGACTATATCTTTTTCGATGAAGCTACCAATGCTTTGGATGCCAATAATGAGAAAGTGATTATGGAAAACTTGACCGAGTTTTTTAAAGGTAAAACCGTTATCGTTGTTGCTCATAGATTGAGTACGGTAAAAAATGCCGACCAAATTGTGGTTTTGGAACAAGGAAAAATTGTAGAAAAAGGAACACACGAGCAACTTACCAACTTACGAGGATATTATTACGCCTTAGTAAAAAATCAGTTAGAATTAGGAAATTGATTTTTGAGTAGGACAGGTTTCCAACCTGTCAGTAAAGTCTATTTGACAGGTTGGAAACCTGTCCTACTCAAAAATCATCCGCTGACAGGTTAGAAACCTGTCCTACCCCAAACAAATATGACAGGTCGGAAACCTGTCCTACCCCAACCATTATGGAACAAAAAATATATAAAGAACTTCGCAGCGATTCGGTGCAGGAAATAATGAATTACCAACCCACTTGGCTCATTAGGTATGGTACAGCATTGTTCACTATTTTCTTTTTATTGATGTTTGGAGGCACATTTTTCATTAGCTATCCTGACATCGTGAAGGGAACGTTAAAACTGACTTCTTACAATATGCCAAAAGCAGTTGTGACAAAAACATCGGGGAAAGTCATAAAATTATTCGTAAAAGAAAACACTTTTGTAGAACCAAATAATGTTTTGGCGTATTTAGAATCTACCGCCAATCACCAAGAAGTTTTAGAACTTTCAGCCCAATTATCAGTTATAGAAAAAGAGGTTTCTGAAGGGCGTTATGCCAAACTGAATGCTTTACAAAAAGGAAATTTTATGAATCTTGGGGAGCTTCAACCTGATTTTCAGCAATTTCAATCTTCTTTAATTCAATTGCAAACAATGCTTTCTTCTGGTTTTGGAAACCAAAAAAAGAATATTATCGTAAATGAGTTAGAAAACTCAAAATACTCCGCCTCTAAACTTAATGAACAAAGACAAATCTACCAAAGAGATTATATACTTGCTGAAAAAGACTTTGCGACCCAACAACGATTGGCTCGTCAGGGTATTATTTCGGCTAATGAATTATCAAAAGAAGAAAGTCGAATGTTAGGTAAACAATTGGCTTTAAAGCAAATAGAATCTCAAATTATCAGTAATCAAGCAGAACAAAGTAGCAAATCAAAGGAATTGCTGGAGTTGGATAAGAATCTTTTTGAACAAAAAAAGTATTCTTTTGAAGGTTTGAAAACACTCATTAGTGCTGTCGATAAATGGAAAAATACCTATATTTTAACAGCACCGTCGGCGGGATATGTCTTATTTCAAAGCAATATTCAAGAAAATCAAGTTGTATCGGCTAATCAAGAAATATTTTATGTTGGCAATCAACAAAATAATTTACCGATTGGGCAAATTCAGATTGCCCAAGATAATTTAGGAAAAGTAAAAGCGGGACAAAAAGTAATTATCAAATTCAATAGTTACCCATCAGAAGAATTCGGAACGGTGGATGGAATTGTAGAATTTATCTCCCAAATTCCCGAAAAAGATAATAGTTATTTGGTTACGGTAAAACTACCAAATGGATTAATCACAACCTATCATAAAAAATTGAGTTTCAGAAATGGAATGTTGGCGAGTGCAGATGTTATCACCGAAGACAAATCATTGGCAGCCAAGATTTTGTATCAATTTAGGAAAGCTCTTCAAAGATAAATATATGAACGATTCATTTAACATATTTAAGGAATATGAAACTCTAAATCCATGTATTCAGCATAAGATATTGTCAAAACTACAAGTTTTACAATTTGCAAAACATGACCATATTCTGAAGAAAGGAGAAATTTGCAAAGGTATTTTTCTGATTGAAAAAGGTTGTTGCCGAACTTATCTTGAAAATGGCGGAAAAGAAATAACAACCAATTTTAGGATTGAGCAAAACATCATTAGTAGTGCTTATAGTTACTTAACACAAATGCCTTCAGAAGAGTGTATTCAAACATTGGAAGATACAACGTGTTATTTTTTCTCCCATAAAAATATTCATTTACTTTTAGATGAATATGTGGAATTTAACATTTTTGTCAGAAAAATATATGAAACTTTATTAATGAATGAAATAAACTTACTTAACTCCATTAGGTCAATGAGTGCTTTGGAACGCTACGAACAGTTCATGGAAAAAACGCCTCAAATATTGCAAAGAGTTCCTTTGGGGCATTTGGCTTCTTTTTTGGGCATGAGCCAAGAAACGCTGAGCCGTATGAGGGGAAAAGTTTAGACAGATTTAATAGAAAAAGCCTTGAATTTCAAGGCTTTTTCTATTGTTATATCGTAGGCAAATTATTTGCAACCGCCCAATGAAAAGTTTAATGAGAATGAAAAGCCTGTATTACAAGTTGTTGGCTTTGGAGCTGTTGTAGGATATACAGTTGTGTTGCATGATGGCTTTGGAGCAGTATAACACGGTGCTGGTTTTGGTGCTGGCTGACAAGCAACTGGTTTTGGAGCACAAAGACTTAATAATGATAAAAGTCCGAAAGTACCACCTTTTACTTCTTCTGTACTTGTGATTTCAAGAGCTGCAAAATTGTTTAATGATTTCATTTTATTGATATTTTAAGGGTTAAATCTATGCCATTTTGTACCATAGAATATTAGAGTTACTATACAAATGTAAGAATTTGAACTTGGGATACACAAGCCCTTAAATGCTTTTTGATATATGTCAAAAAGAAAAAAAAAGCCTTTAAATGGTACGATTTTTGGTGTAAAATAGTAAAATTAACCCACTTCAATAAATAGTATTAGACGTTTTATGGTCAGAATATCCGTGTTCGTTTTATTGTTACTCACAATACAAGGTTTTTCGCAGACAATAAAACCACTCACCTTGCAGGAATGTATTAGTAAAGCCCTTGCCAATAATCTACAAGCACGACAAATTCAGTTTCAAATTCAAGAAAATGAAAACCGAATAGTATCCTCAAAATTCAGTCAGTATCCCAATGTCAATGGTTCGTTATCCCAAAATTTTGCTTCGGGCAGAGTTATCGACCCTTTTACGAATGTTATCATCAATCAAAATACTAATTATCAAAATTTAGGTATCAATTCATCCATCGTGGTTTTTGAAGGAGGAGTTTTACGTAATAATATTCGCTTGAATGAATTGGAAGTGAAGTCGAGTCAACATGAATTAAATGCCACCAAAGAAAGCATCAAACTAAAAGTGATTGAAGCATTTTTTCAAGTATTAAATGCCCAAGAACAATTGGCAATCACCAAGAAGATTTTTGAAAGCTCAACTTTTCAGCTCACTCGTATCGAAACGTTATTGAAGGAAGGAATGGCTTCAAAGGCGGTACTGTTGGATATTCAAGCCCAAATTGCGGGAGAAGAATTGAACGTATCAACTGCCGAAAGTGCTTTTGAATATTCAAAAATTGTGCTTTTACAGGCAATGAATGAAAATAAAACAACCATCGAAATTGATGCAAAAGGCATAACTCAATCAACGACAGAACCTTATAACTTTTCTGTCAATGCCATTATGCAAAGTGCAGTCGGGACTCAATCGATGGTGGATGTTGCTAAAACGAAGGTAGAAATGGCTGAAATTGGGATTGATTTGGCGGAAGCCAGCAATAAACCAAGTGTTAGTGCTAATCTGAATATGGGAACGAATTATTCGAGTGCCGCCCCAAACCAACAATTCGTTTCTGATGGGAAACCGTCAAAATTTATTGAATCCAAATCAAATGATTATGTTTTATCAAACGGACAAAAACAAAATATTGTCAAACAAATTGAAGTACCCAGTGGCGATTTTCAAAAATTAGGTTACACCAATCAATTAGGTTATAATTTTAGTACCATAGTTGGTTTCAATGTTAGAGTACCAATTTTCAATGCTTTTGATTCAAAAATAAAGGTTCAGCAAGCTAATTTATCCAAACTAAAAGCTCAGAATGAACTAAATATTACGCAAATTCAAGTCAAAAATACGGTAGCATTGGCCTATCGAAATATGCAAACGGCTTATTTAAAATTAGGTTTAATCAACAAACAATTAGTTGCTCTTGAAGTAGCTTTTGACCTGACCAAGAAAAAATTTGAAGAAGGAAATTTGAGTTCTTTAGAATATACGCTTGCTAAAAACAATATTGATAAAGTGCGTGTGAGTGTAGTACAAGCCAAATATGAGTATATCTTCAGAACAAAGGTTTTAGATTTTTATGCAGATAAAATTTGAAATATTTAATTTTCAAGGACTCATAATTCGTTTTAGTTCCCCGTCCGACTGCCGTCTGACTCCGTGTAAAGTTCAACTCAGTCAGACGATAGTCAGACGGGGTAGCTCGACCAGACGATAAGATTCTATCTAATCAAGAATTGACATAATTGCGAAAGTTTAAACAGGTTCTTAGTTTATCAATGTGGTTTATGATTAGTTTAATCTGTTTTTCTTCATTTTTTTGAAGCATTATACTGTCTAAAATATCGTTTTTCTCTATTTCGTTTAGTTTATTAAACACTTCTAAAACATTTGATTCTTTAAAGGTTTCTAAAATCTGCATTTTAGTTATTTTCTCTTTATTTGATAAAAGATAAAGGGTAACATTAACAATATCGCCCTCTTTTTTATTGATTGCTTTTCGTATTTCACCATTTATCGAAAGCATTTTATCTTCTCCATTTATTGGGGCAAGGTTTCTTGCTTCAATTTTAAAGCTATCTATGAAGCCCGAAACCTTAATATCACCCCATTTCCCTTCAATATTTTTTGAATTTGGAATGCGTAAATGGTATGTCCAAGCACCTTTTCCTTTTTGGTACTTTAATTCAAGTTTTTCGTCTTTGATGATGTATTCCATTCGTTACAGGATTATCTGAATTAAAGCATTCTATAAAGTGGTGTGAAATATTACATTTCCTATTCACCAAAATTGACAAAGAGCATAATTCGTATATTATACACTCCAGAATGAGAAATCTAAAAATATGCTACCTTTTATTAATTCTTTAAAAATGGCAAAATACTTGCCCATGTCGCCGCAAAATTGTCATTATGGCATCCATGCCCTGTATTTGGAATGATACTGATTTGATGATTAGGAATGTACCTTGCCGCACTAACTACACGCTCCACAGGGTTTCCGCCATCTTTATCACCAGCCATTACTAAAACAGGACATTTTATGGTACTCAATAAATCTTTGCTTACTGTAACATTATTGTAGCAATTGGCTACTTGCGTAAATAAATCTTCTACTCTATTGGGTTCGGGCATCAATTTTAGTTGTTGCTCCCAAAAAGGTTTATCCATTTCCATTGCCATTTTTGCCGTGAACTTAAATACTCTTAGTCCTGGGCGAACTTCACCAGCACCAATGACAATCATTTTCTTCACTCGTTCTGGATACATTGCTCCTAATCTGTAAGCCGAATATCCTCCATCGCTAAAACCAAGGACAATAACGCTGTCTTTGGTAACAGCATTGATAACCGTCATAGCATCGGTAGCTCTTTGCTCAAGCGTAAGCGGTTCTGTTCCTAATTCTGATTTACCATGTCCACGAGTAGAAATCGCAATTACTTGAAATTTTGGTTTCAATTGGTCAATGAAATCCGCAAATTCAACGGTTGAGCCAAATAATCCGCCGTGTAACAACACAATCGGTTGACCTTTACCATACACCTCATAATAGATTTTGGCATCTTTTGCTTGCATATAATGCCCTGCTTTGGGATTATTCCCATAAGGAATTTTGTTCACCACATTAGCAGGCTGGAACGCTCTTCTTAGTGTTTGTTGTGCCTGAATATCAGCACAAATGAGTAGTATAAATAGTGCTGTAATAACTTTTGAAATCATCTCTATAAATGGTTAATTGTGTCTTAGTATCTATTCGTAATCATAAAATCCTTTTCCTACCTTTTTCCCCCATTCTCCTTTGGTGTATTTTTCAACAACCGTTGGCGAAGGTCTATCGGATGCGTCGCCAGATTCGCTGTATTTTTCCATGCCTACATGATAAGCTAAATCTATTCCTGTTAAGTCCAATAAAGAAAAAGGTCCCATCGGATAGCCCAAACCGTTTTTAGCTGCAATGTCTATGTCTTCAAAACTTGCTACGCCCATATCTAATAATTTCAAGGCTTCTTGTCTGGTGGCTTGCAAGAGACGATTCACTAAAAAACCATAGATTTCTTTATGCAACAATACGGGTGTTTTATTCATTTTTGTTGCCGCATTCATGACCGCCTCAGCCGTTTCGTCCGAAACGTGCGAACCTTTTACGACTTCTACACATTTCATCACCAAAGCAGGATTGAAAAAGTGCATATTGCACACTTTGTCAGGTCGATTAGTAGCATCGGCAATTTTAGAACTTACGATGTAAGAACTGTTAGTAGCCAAAATGGTATGAGCAGGACAAAGTTTATCTAACTCAGCGAAGAGCTTTCTTTTTACGTCCAATTTCTCAATAATGGCTTCAATTACAAGGTCTACATCAGAAACAGCCTCTTCAATATTAGCAGTAAAACCGATGTTTGTTTCTGCTTGTTTGGCAGCTTCCTCACTTAACTTTCCTTTAGCTACTCGTTCTTTTAGATAGTTATCAGCAAACGAAATCGCTTTTTCCAAAATATCAGGATTAGAATCCGTACATTTTACACTGAATCCCGATAAAGCGGCACACATTGCAATCTGATGCCCCATGTTACCTGCTCCAATAACGGCTATTTTTTGTATTTCCATGTTTTTATGAGTGATAAGTTATAAGTGATGAGTGAAAAAGTGATGACTAAAATTTGGATTGAAAAATTATCCCATTCAAATACTCATCACTTATCGTTCATCACTACTTTTGTTTCTCCACCAATTAGCCAACAATGAACCCGAAATGGTCATCCACGGCACCGAGATAGCTGAAGCCAAACCAACCGTGGCGATTTTACCCATTTGTAAGGCAATGCCCGATGCGAGTCCTCCATTTTGCATTCCTACTTCTAAGGAAATCGTGCGACATGATTTTTCGTCAAGTCCCATCAATCTACCACTCCAATAACCTAATAAATAGCCAATTGAGTGATGAATCATCGACGATAAAAATAGCAAAGGACCAATTGCCAACAGAGAATCTCTACCCGAAGAAACAATTACAATCAACATCATTAACACGCCTGTCATAGAAATAATAGGCATAACAGTTTGTAGCCATTTTACGCCATTTCTAATCAATTTATTGATAATTAGTCCTAATGCGATTGGCACAAGAATAATTTCAACTACGTGAATCATCATTTTCAAGAAATCAATTTCAACGTATTGACCTGCCAATATTTTCATCAAAAATGGGGTCATAATGGGGGCAGCTAAGGTTGAAATTGCCGCAATGGTAACCGATAAAGGCATATTTGCCTTGGCAATAAAAGCAAGTACATTAGACGTTACCCCACTTGGCACAGAGCCAATCAAAATAACTCCTGCCGCAATTTCGGGGGGAAAACCAAAGCTTCTTGCCAACACAACCGCTACTAATGGCATGATGGTAAAATGACTCACCAGTCCAATAATAACAGCTTTTGGTGTTTTGACAACCCCTTCAAAATCTTTCAAACTCATTTCAGTTCCCATCGAAAACATAATCAACTGAATGAGTGGAACAATGAGACTCGTAAACTTAAACTCCCCTATTTGCTGGAAATATTGAGGGTAATACATTCCCAAAGCAACCGCAGCGAATACCCAAATCGTGAAAGCCATTTGCTTAACCATTGGAATACTACGCCCACCTATTGCCAAACATATCAACGAGCCAATAACAAAAGGAGCTGTTGCCATTAAGCCACTTCCCCAAATCAACATTCCTATTGCTAAAATTCCCAAAACAGCGGAACTTAGGAGTAAGAATTTATATAGTTTATTCATAATAATGTGAAATGTTGATTGTATCAAATGGGGATACTGGCTCAAACTCTATGAAACAGTATGCCCAATTGCTAATTTTCGACTTAGATTTAATACGCTATCTTTCAATAAATCTTCAACTTGTTCTTGCGTAAATTGCATAAATCCATCAATACGGGCCAACATTGGAACGGTCATGGCGGCGACGGCATTACCATTCATATCCAAAATGGGAAACGAAATGGCATGAAGGCCCGCATACTGATTACTCATGATGGAAGCGAATCCTTTTATCGCAACTTCTTTTAAGGTATTTCTAAAAACTTCAATTTCAGCTTCTGATTGGCTTGGAAGGCTTTCTTTAATCCTGATTTCTTTGATAACAGGGTCTTGAAAAGCCAATAAAACTAAACCAGATGCCGATGGAGCAACCTCAATTTCAGAACCCACACGAGTCATAAACCCAAGTCCATTTGGAGGTTGAATAGCCGCTACAACTGTTTGAACGCCATTGTTATACACCCTCAAATCGCAAGGAAAAGAGACTAATCTCGAAAGTCCTTCCATAATCGGAAGTGCTTCTGTTAACAAGCGATAAGTAGGTGGATGAAAATGAGATAACTGAAATAACTTAGATGTAATGGTATAAGTATTAGCATAATTGGCAACATAATTTCGCTGTACCAAACAGTTAAGCATTCGATAGATTTCACTCAAATTTCGCCCTAACTTACTGGCAATTTCTTGTTGTGTCAATCCATTTTCACTCTGACACAATACTTCTAAAATATCAAGTCCTTTCTCTAAGGCTGGAGCTGAATAAGAATTTTCCATTTACGATTGATTCGATTTACGATTGATTTGATGTAAAATTACAGTTATGAAGTATTAAAAATCGTAATTCGTAAATCTAAAATCGTAAATCATAATCACATTCCTATCTGATGCACCTCAATGATATTTCCATCTGGGTCATGGAAAAATACCTGATACCAGCCTTTCAAAGCCCATTTTCCATAGTCGGCATAAGGTATATTTAGTTCTTCTAATCTCTTTTTAAAGCCTTCAATATCATCCGTTCTAAAACAGTAATGCCCTTTTTGCATCGGATTTATCGGCATATTCTGGCGGAATCCCGTATTGTGGTCTTTAATAGCAATATGAAATTCAACCTGTCCGTCTGTTAAAAACTCTACTTGTCCTTCGTAGCGATTTACAGTATCCGTACTTGTAAATCCATGCTCCTCATCTTGGATTTGTGTTAGTTCAAAAACTGTCTTGTAAAAATTTGATAATCTTGGCACGTCCTCTGTGCAAAAATTCGTATGATGGTACTTTAAGTTCATAATATGTAAAAGTTAACAACATTAAAATGTTATGCAAATATGAAATTATATTTTCATATATAAAAATATAATAATACTTTTGTTAGAAATTATATCAGTAAACATATTTATATATGCAAGATTACCTTTCAGCATCTCCCATAAAATCGAAGGAACTATGCAGCTTGACTATGGTTCGCCGTGTAGCTGCCATGTTAGATTTAGAAACACAATCATTTGCTGAGGGCGATATTCTTCCGAAGGGTTGGCATTTTTTTATGTTGGCTGGCGAAACCCGTAAATCTGAATTACGTAAAGATGGATTCCCTGGCTTGGGTGTTCAGATACCTGATTTGGGTCTTCCAAGATTACTTTTGGGGGGTAGAACCGTAGCTTATCATGGGGAAATTGTGATTGGTTCGGTAATAGAAAAAAGTAGTTTTATTAAAAGCATTACCGAAAAGACGACGAAAAACGGACAAATGGCAATTGTTACCCTTCAACACGAATTGCGTTCGGTTGAAGTCGATACGCCTGCTATTGTGGAAACGCAAACGTATATTTTACTGGAAGAGCAAAAAGGGAAAAATAATGTTATTGCAGAACCTACTGAAAATCAGCTTCCGATTAGCAGTAATCAGAAACAATACGTGCCTGATGAAACACTTATATTTCAATATTCAGCTTTAGGATTCAATTCTCATAAAATTCATTTAGATAGAAACTATGCTCAACAAGTAGAAGGTTTACCAGATTTGGTCGTGAATGGAGGACTATCAACCGTGCTTTTAACCGAATTTATAAGAGTTGATTTGGGACTAAAATTGACCGATATAAAAGTAAGACATATTGCCCCGCTTTACTGCAATAACCCTTTGACAGTGACTGCTGAACAAAGCAAAAATGCGTGGCAACTAAAGATTTATGATGATAAAAATAACATAGCAGTGGAAATGGAAGCTACTATAAAAGAATAAAAAACTATGTTTGAACCATTAAAAAATATCAAAATTCTTGATCTTACTTCTGTAGTAGTTGGCCCTGTAGCTACGTGGCGACTGGGACAATACGGAGCGGAAATCATCAAAGTAGAAAATCCTTCAGGCGATTTGATGCGTGGTTTGGGTGGAATGTCACCGACTGGACAGCACTCTGGAGCGTACTTACACCTAAACAGAGGAAAGAAAAACATTTGTCTTGACCTAAAAAAAGAAGGTGGAAAGGACATTATCCAAAAATTAGTAGCATGGGCTGACGTGATTGTCGCCAATATGCGACCCGACGCTCTGGAGCGTTTGGGTTTAGGAAGCCAAACGATTCGAGCAAAATATCCCGAAAAAATTTACTGTCTCATTACAGGCTACGGAACAGATGGGCCTTACTCGGGACTACCCACTTACGACAGCGTTTTGCAGGGTGCTTCGGGTATGGCTGGACTTGCTTTGGCACGTGATGGCAAACCCGCTTACGTACCCATGTTAATTTGCGACCACGTAGTTGGCGAAATTACAGCTGGTGTAGTAATGGCCGCTTTGATGCAAAAACAGAATACAGGCATTGGTGCAAGCCTTGAAATACCGATGTTTGAAACAATGGCATCCTTTGTTTTGCAAGAACATTTGGCTCAACAAAGTTTTGAACCACCTATTGGAGTTGCGGGCGACCTTCGCTTATTGAGTCCTCATAATCAACCTGTTAAAACCAAAGACAGCTACATTTCTTTTACTATCAATACCGATGTTCAGGTAAAAGCCTTTTTGAAAATCACTGATAGGGCACAACTTCTAAACGATGAAAGATTTCAGACCGTAGCAAGTAGAGCAAAGTATGTTTCGGAATGGTTCGAAATTCGTGGAGCAGCATTAAATAGCAAAACAACCGAAGAATGGCTTAAAATATTCCGCAAAGTTGATTTGCCAGCCATGCCTTGCCATACCCTTGAAACCCTGACACAAGACCCACACTTGAAAGCAGTTGAACTTATCAATTTTGAAAACCATCCCACAGAAGGTAAAACAGCGGTGATTCGTTCAACGATTCAAGTAGATGGCGTATATCCTTCTGCTCGTTCTTCAGCTGCTCCTTGCGGTTGGGATACGAAAGCGATTCTCCATGATTTAGGCTATTCTGATGAGGAAATGGAAAGTCTGATAAATGAGAATGCTACTTTTCAATTTACAGTATCTAAATAATTTATGCCACCAAGACACTAAGTCACAAATGGTTTTTTCAACACGGGTTCTTCAGATACCATTCCGCCTAATTTTGCTCATTTCTGCTTAAAACAAATTGGATTTGAGTCTTTGTGGCTAATTAATTACAACAAAATAATCTTATCAATACATTGAAACCAATGAAACAATCCTATATTATCGATGCCATCCGAACGCCCATTGGTAGTTTGGGTGGTGGTTTATCGAATATGCGTGCCGATGATTTGGCAGCTTTACCGATTCAAGAACTTATCAAAAGAAATCCTAATTTACCCTTAGAATTAATCGACGATGTGATTTTGGGTTGCCATAACCAAGCAGGAGAAGACAACCGAAACGTGGCTCGTATGGCATTGCTATTGGCAGGATTACCGTACTCTGTTCCAGGCGAAACCGTCAATCGTTTATGTTCGTCGGGGATGTCGGCCGTTATTCATGCCAACCGAGCCATCAAAGCAGATGATGGTGATATTTTTATTGCAGGAGGCATGGAACACATGACTCGTGGACCGATGGTAATGAGTAAATCTTCCAAACCTTTTGGGGGCGATGTTCAACTATTCGATTCAAGTTTTGGGTGGCGATTCATTAATCTCAAGTTACACAAAATGTACGGCACAGATGCCATGGGAATAACGGCAGAAAACTTGGCAGAAATGTATAAAATTAGCCGTGAAGACCAAGATTTATTTGCCTTTCGTTCGCAACAAAAAGCCTTTGTAGCACAACAAAACGGAGTATTAGCCAAAGAAATTGTGAAGGTAGAAATGGCTGATAAAAAAGGGAATATCACTGTTTTTGATAAAGATGAATTTATCAAAGGAAATACTTCGCTTGAAATTTTATCTAAATTAAAACCCATTTTCAAAAAAGAAAACGGCACAGTAACCGCAGGAAATGCTTCTGGACTCAACGATGGAGCTGCCGCCATGCTGATTGCTTCAGAGGAAGCAATCAATAACTATCACTTTAGCCCCAAAGCAAGAATTGTAGCTTCGGCAGTGGTAGGTGTCGAGCCAAAAATTATGGGCATTGGGCCTGTCGGAGCAAGCCAAAAAGCTTTGAAAAAAGCAGGTTTGACCCTCGACCAAATAGATATTTTTGAATTTAACGAAGCTTTTGCTGCACAGTGTTTGGCTGTTACTCGCAATTTGGGTATTGCCGATGACGATGCAAGAGTGAACCCGAACGGAGGAGCAATTGCGATGGGGCATCCGCTCGGAATGTCGGGAACTCGAATTATTCAAGCTGCTGTAAATGAGTTAATTCGTTCAAAGAAAAAGTATGCCCTCGCCTCTATGTGCGTTGGCGTAGGAATGGGTTATGCCGTAATTATTGAAAATGTTACCCTTTAGAAAGATATGAAAAATAGAGCATCCGAAGAAAATTCCAAATATCAGCTTTTACAACTCGAAAACAAAGTTTGTATCATCACAGGTGCAGCGTCTTTACGCAGTATCGGTTATGGAACGGCAGAACTTTTTGCGGCTCATGGAGCAAAATTAGTGATTTTAGATTTGGCAATGGACGACCAAATAGCCAGTCAATTAACGAATCATATTGAAACACAAGTTGGCAAAAAAATAGAAATTATCTGTATTCAATGTGACATTAGAAATGCAGCGGATTGCGATAATGCCATCGAAAAAAGTGTAGCTTATTTTGGCACGATTGACTGCTTAGTGAACTGTGCGGGCATTGTAAAATCAGAAGGAATGCTGTCGATTACTGAACAAGATTATGATTTAATCATGGACGTAAATCTAAAAGGTACTTTTAATATTTGTAAAAGTGTCCTGAAAGTTTTTGCTGAAAAACAAGCGGGTGTTATTGTCAATTTGGCTTCTTTGGCGGGTCAGCGTGGGGGCGGATTAGTCGGTGGCTCTCATTATGCCGCTTCAAAAGGTGGCGTAATTAGTTTAACTCGTTCAATCGCCAGAGAATTTGCTCCGATGAATATTCGTGCCAACGTCATTTGTCCTGCTATGATAGAAACACCTATGTTAGACGGACTGACCGATGAACAATTGGATAACGTAGTAGCAGGAATTCCGTTAAGACGTGTTGGAAAAACCTCCGAATTGGCAGGGGCTTGTCTTTTCTTAGCATCTGACCTTTCGGGTTTTGTAACAGGAGCGACTATTGATGTGAATGGAGGAATCCATATTCATTAAGCGATGAAAAGAATCTATTTTTTATGGCTTTTAGTTCGGCAAAAGTCTACTTTAACTAATTGAAATCTAATATTTAAAACAATCAAATAAAATTCAAATGAAAAAACTTCTTGTATTCACTCTAATTTGTCTGTTATCAATAAAAAGTTTTAGTCAAAACTTAAAACTTGGCAAGCAAACATTTGAGTTGCACAATGTAACTGGAGAAATTGTCAAATTTAAAGGCGATAAGGTTCTGAAAATTGAACGTGATTTAAAAGCTCTTCCGTTTGATGAGAAAAAATTAGAAACCACGGTTGATGACCGTCATTATGCCCGATTTTTAGACATTGATGATTTTGAAAACGGCACTATCGAAGTAAAAATGTATAGCCAAATTCAAGACCCATCGCCATATCCACCAGCGGCAGGTTTTATTGGTTTATATTATCGAATTTCAGCAGATGATTCGGCTTGGGAATCTATTTATTTACGTCCAAAAGTTGGAAGAATCAATAACCAAATGGCAAGAAACCACGCAGTACAATACTTTTCATATCCCGATTTCAAGTTTCAAACTTTGAGAGACAAATTCCCCGCAGGTTCGTTTGAAGGTTCAGCCCCTGTGATGCTGAATGAGTGGATTACGATGCGATTGGAAATTAATGGCGAAACCGCAGAAATGTTTATCAACGATATGAAATACTCTTCATTTATCGTCAATAAAATGTTGGGCAAAAACAAAAAAGGCTACGTCGGGCTGTATGTAGATATTGCAACAACTGGTTATTTCAAAGATTTGAAAGTAACGAAAAAAGCCCTAAAAGTGAAGAAAGAAGGAGAAAAAGTAGGTGATATTTAAGGGAAATGAAATGTTTAATTTGCTGAAAATCAATAAGTTAATTTAATTTTATCATCAAAGAACGACTAATTCCAAATCCAAAAAATAGTGAAGTCTTAGTCAAAATCAAGGTATTTCGATTGAATCACTCGGAATTAATGACCAGAAAAGTCTCTTTTCCGAAAGTGAAATTTACAAGAATTTTGGTCAATGAATGTGTAAGTAGTTGAGCACTCAAAATACAAAAAGACGAATCACTTCTTATTGAAGGTGGTTCGTTTTTTATTGGTGTATTGGCTACACACATGGGGCTATATTTACGAAGAAGCGAGCAGTCGGAAGTAATTGAGCATTTGGAAATAAATGTATAATTATTACAGGAAAAACGGAAAGTATAAGCAGATTTTTACTCAAAAAGGTGCTATATAAAGCACTTTTTTGAAAATATTATGACCAATCTACTTGAAATTCTCCATAAAGTGCCATATATTGCCCTTATTTAATAATCTTTCTCATGAATTTAGCACAAGAACTCCGAATCAGGCGAGAACAATTGGGCGTTACCCAAGAATATTTAGCTAATTTATCGGGTGTAGGACTTCGAACTATCAAAACTTTCGAGAGCGGTAAAGCTAATCCACGACTCGAAACTCTCACAAAATTATCCGAAGTTTTGGGGATGGAATTGGTATGGACTATTCTTAAAACTGGTTTATAAGAATTACAAAACTTAAAATGAGACAATTAGCCGTGTATAGAAATAATATTTTAGCTGGTATTCTTACAGAAGAAAGCCGACAAGATTATCATTTTAAATATGAAGATAATTATTTTTTATCTTCTGATTGTCAGCCTATTAGTCTAACATTTCCTAAAATTCAACAGGTATTTCAAAGTACATTTTTATTCCCTTTTTTCTACAATATGTTAAGTGAGGGTGTCAACCGAAAACTACAATGTTTACTTTTGAAAATTGACGAAAATGATAATTTTGGACTTTTGGCAAAGACATCACAATTTGATACTATTGGGGCAATTACCGTAAGACCGTTACCATTATGATAGATTTAAGATACTGCCCAAGCACCTTGGTAGAAGGCTTTTCTACATACAGTCCAGCCTGTTTGCGAAAAGTATTCCGCAATAAAAAAGTGAGTCATATTTTGCCCTATCCCAAACCGCAAACCAATGATGAAATGGAAGAATTGTTTATTGAAAACAGGAAACGAATTTCAATTTCTGGCGTGCAAGAGAAATTAAGTTTAATCTTAGAAAAAAATCAATTGAGGCTTACCAAAGAAAACGAACAAGGAGAATATATCTTAAAACCCATTCCACGTGATTTAAAAAAAATAGACCAAGTGCCTGCCAATGAACACCTTACAATGCAAATTGCTTGGCAAGTGTACGGAATCAATACCGCAAATAATGCCATGATTTTCTTTAAAGATGGCACACCTGCATACATCACTAAACGCTTTGACCTAAAAGAAGACGGGACAAAATGGGGCGTAGAAGACTTTGCAAGTTTGGCAGGAAAAACGAAAGATAATTTTGGCATAAACTATAAATATGAATTCAGTTATGAAGAAGTGGGAGAACTCATAAAATTATACGTGCCAACATGGAGAATTGAATTGGAAAAATATTTCACTTTGCTGATTTTCAATTACTTATTTAGCAATGGAGATGCTCATTTAAAGAATTTCTCATTGATGGAAACTCAGAAAGGGGATTATGTATTAAGTCCCGCTTATGACCTTATCAATACTCGCTTACACGTTGATGATACCGATTTTGCCTTAAATAAAGGGCTTTTTAAAGACGATTTTCGTTCAAAACGACAAGAAATTTCGGGTCATGTCCATCAAGATGATTTTATAGAATTAGGAAAAAGATTAGGTATGAATGAATTAAGAATTGGTATATTATTAGCTCCATTTTTGAGTAAACACCCATTGGTAGAAACACTCATTAGTCATTCTTTTTTGACGGATGCCAATAAAAGGGCTTATTTACAGATGATTAGTGAAAAGCGTAATTTTTTGAACAAGTAATGATTTTCTTTATCATAGTTATATTTTAAAATATACCAATTAGCCTATCCATCCCAATTCTCGTAATTGTTGTTTAATGTTTTTTTCATGAGCCCAATATTTACTATCTAAATCCAAAAATAATTGAGGATACGCTTCCTTGACTTTCGTATTTATGATAGCAATTAGTGTTACTCTTTGCAGATTTTCTTCCAAACTAATGTTTCCGTCATAATGTGGACTCAACTGGATATACTCCAACACACGTTTATTCTCTTTTTCATTTTTCAATAAAAACTCATTGATAATTTGATTTTGCGTTTCATAATAGAAAATTTTCAAATCTTCCAATTCTTTCATTTTATCCTTGATACTTTTCTCTGAGATTTTAGTGTTTTTATTGGCGGTTATTTTAGTTGGGTTTTTCTCATCCGTGATGGTGAAAAGGGTATCTTGAAGCATCAATTTTTGAAGATACCCCATTGGATTTTTGATGTCTTTCCCCTTTGCTAATTGCTTTAATAATATATTGACCCTTTCTACAATATATTCATGGCTGTATTTAGCAAACCAATCATTTATGGTTGTTTGATTAACGCCAGGGAATTCTTTGACAAGGTTATATATTTCTACATTACTTGAATTTTCATCAAAAACTTTTGTTAAAATTGGGGTTAATAATTTCCGCTCTTCAACAATTGTTTTATTTGATTTAATAGTAAAAATAATTGACTGAATTGCTCTTCCCTTTTTAACTTCCTCAAAAGTAAATCTAATATCTGTATAGGTGGCTAAATCCTCTTGAGCCTTCATGATGATTCTTTGTTTGAAGTTTGCATAAAGGGGATATTTGTCCATTACAGCAAGTGTTTCTTTTAAATCATCTACGGAAAAAGTTCTTTTCCCTATCTTCTCATATTGTTTTAGAAGCTCATAAATTCTTACAGAGTATGAACTTTGGAGTTGTAACACATTTCTTACATCATACATCAAAAACTGTGTCTGTAATTGTAGCAGAAATGGCTTCATTTTTGGATGAAATGATATATCGAGATAACTTCCTTGTGTTCTACTGGTAAAGCTGTCTAAACCAACTGCAATATGAGTCAGAAACTCCTTTTCTCCCTCTTCTGTATCACGAATAATTTTGATTTCTTTTTTCATCAATTTCACCGCTCCATCTTTTAACAATTTGTAGGATTGTTTGTCTGCCGCTAAATTAAAATCATCAATAACTTCTTTGAGATATATCCTATATTCTTTAAAATCTTCGTCACTGGGTAGAATCATTGTTAACATTTTGGTAAAAACACGCATTTCCCAAATATCAAAACGATATTTTCCTTCAACTAAATTATTTGCTTTGCGAACTAATTTAACTGATTGAACTCGACTTGCTGTATTTTTCTTTTCACTCATTTTATCCGAAGTAGTTAATTTATTGATACCTAAATTTGTTATAGAAAACCCTAAATATGGTATATTTAACCCTAATTATGGTATAGTAAACCCTATTAATGTTATAAAAAACCCTAAATTTGTTATGTTTAACCCTAAATTTGTTATAATTATGCTTGTAAAGTGCTGTTTAACAATTAGATAGCACGCTTGAAAATACATAAAATACAAAAAAGTAATAAAAAACAACAACAGAAAATAAATTAATTACTAAAAATAATAGTCTTTAATCTCATCCTTGCTAATGACACTCTTATTTCTAAATTATTGATAATGAATTTAAAATATACAATCTGCTTCACCCTAAATTTGTTATAATAAGCATTTGCCATCCCTAATTTTGTTATAGTAATAGTCTCAATAGAACGATTTATTATACTTTGACACTTACATATTCGTTCAAAATTAGTTTATAGGTTGACTATGTGGCAATAATCTGATTAATAATAGCTAAATCCCCCATTTTTACACCTACTTATCGTTTTTATTTATTGATTTTGAGAAGCCTATTTCATCCCTATTTTTGTTATAGTATTTGTGTAACTAACTGATAAATAGTAGATTAAGTTATTTATAAAGCCTGCACAATTCCCAAATTCACTGCTTGAAAAATGGATACTCTATCAGTGAAACTTTCATCAATTATTATATCGTCAGAAAAACCTCTAAGCTTTTTCCAAACATCAACTAAGCCATTATTGATGATGAACGCCCCTTTTATTTCAACAGTAACATCCGAATCAGAGGCATTTTTTAACCCTTTTTTGACTTTTTTTAACAGACTGTCTCTCGATTCAGCATTTTTGTATTCGAATGTTACTGATTCTGGAGTCTCAACAGTATCCTTTGAATTGGCATTAGATAATAAAGTAGAAATTTTTTCTAAAGAATCAATTAATTCTACCGAATTTTCTAAATGAGCCAGTTGTTGAATTTCTGATTTCTTGGCTTTGAGTTTACCAGATAAAATATCTTTTTTCAAATCAGGTGTGAGTAAGTTTAAACCTTCTGCAAATTCTGCATCACGCTTTATTGTTTTCTCACTAACATTATATTGCTTGGAAAGTCTTGCGGATGTAGATTCTTTTTTTGCCACTGACCCATAAGGGACATTTTGACCCTTATGGGTCAATGCTAAATCTTCATTAGTTTCGGACAATCCATAAGGGACATTTTGACCCTTATGGGTCAATGCTAAATCTTCATTAGTTTCGGACAATTCATAAGGGACATTTTGACCCTTATGGGTCAATGCTAAATCTTCATTAGTTTCGGACAATCCATAAGGGACATTTTGACCCTTATGGTCGATTCGTTCATATTTACCT
The DNA here is from genome assembly GCF_034931005.1 of Arcicella sp. LKC2W. Classification (NCBI taxonomy): domain Bacteria; kingdom Pseudomonadati; phylum Bacteroidota; class Cytophagia; order Cytophagales; family Flectobacillaceae; genus Arcicella; species Arcicella sp. LKC2W. The sequence goes on along the minus strand of NZ_JAYGIN010000029.1, from coordinate 21,145 downwards.
TTACTTAGCTTTTCAGTATTATATCTTAATCCTCTTAAATAAGATGCTTGTTCAGGTATTAGGTTTCGCCTACCTAATTGATTATCAATCATATAGTCTCTTACTTCCTTTAGAGAATTAAAAGAGATTAGATGAATTTTGAAGTTTAATTTATGTTTTAGACATATCCCATAACGGTTGTGTCCATCAACTAAAATATAAAGGGCTGAGGATTCCGTAGAAGTTGGTTCAACGATATTTGTTGTTGTTTGCCAGATTAACAGGGCTTCCCGACAACCTTCTGCCAAGATATTTTTCTCTAATTGATTGATTTCTTCTTCTTGGAGCGGCGGAATCAAATCACGAAGTTCATCAAGAATCGTAATTTGTTGTTTAATAGCTTCATGATTTAGAAGGCTTTGGTCTTTGATAATTGATGTACCACCAAAATTACCCATATATTTTTTTTGCATATTCTTAGATTTTATGGGTTAATAATTAGAACTAAATTCTTTTGCTAAATTCATATAATCGGTTGCTCCGTTAGAATTTGTATCATAATCAAAAATATTGATTTGTGAAATTTGAGACTCCTTTAAGGCAACGTTTATTCTGATTTGGGTTTTATAAATTCTAAAATTGTTCAAAGATTGATTGACATATTCAATCATATCTCGGTGTACTTTTAGGCGTTTATCAACCATCGTTAAAACAATTCCCTCAACCACTAAATCAGGATTGATTCTTTCTCTAACTTGAGAAATTCTCTCAAATAAATTATTTACTCCTTTCATGGCAGATACTTCTGGTTGAAGCGTTACTAAACAGCCATTTGAAGCAACCAAAGCCGAATTTGTAAAAATATTAAGGGCTGGAGGACAGTCAATTAGTATATAATCGTAGAGTTCTCGGAGTGGATTCAATTTGTTTTTTAATTGATTTACACCGCCGACAGCTTGTACAAGTTCCAAATCTGCATACGCTAATTCTAAATCACTGGGCGATAAATGATAATTTTCATCAATAGCAACTACGGGCAAATCCTCATTTTTTAAAAGTGCATTTACTACTTGTTTTTCAGGATTATCAATGCCAAGCGATTGAGATAAATTTCCCTGAGAGTCCATATCTACCAACAAAACTTTAAATCCTAATTTTGTCAGAGCTTTTCCAAGATTAATGGTTGTAGTTGTTTTTCCTACTCCACCTTTATGATTAACAATTGATATTACTCTTGCTTTTTTATATTGAGCTTCGTTGTATCCATACTTTGTTAAAATTGGATATAATGCGTTGAGATGCTTAGTATTTAAGATTCTGTCACCACCAAGAGCTTTTGCTAAAGTGCTGTTTGGCAGTCCTGCTTCTTTTTCGAGAATAGAAATTGATAATGCTGGATTTCTTCTGAGAAATAGAATTGTTTTGTCGTGCGATATCATTTTTTTATTATTTATGTCTCAAATTTAGGATAAATAATATATAATGTCAATATATTTGGACAAATTATTCATTTTCTGCGGGTTATAAATTTCGGAACAATATCCTTAAGAATACAACTTGTAAATTCAGACAAAAATTATGGATGTTTTTTAAATTTTGACCCCGATACAGAATATCGCTAAATAGCGTAAATTTTAAACTCACATTTTTAATTTACGTCAAATATGTATAAACTATAACAAATTTAGGGGATGATTTAGGCGTTTATTTACTTGTAATTCCACTCTCTTTCAAAGAATAGCAGTGCCTTTAGGATAGCTTTTACCTATTGAAACCTTTAATATCTACATGATTCGAGCCAAAAGTAAAGATGAGTTTATACAATAAGGATTCAACTTAACGAAGAATTTTATTTTCTCCCTCCTTTAATCTAATAGTTTTTCCCTTCCAAACTAACGTTCCAGTTATCTTTTGAGGCAGATTAATTTCTATTTTCCATTTACCTTTTTCTAATTTGTAACTGGTTGATATTGTGCCTTTTGGGTGAGGAATACTTCCTCCAATATCCGTTATTTGTCCTAAATGAGGGATTATTTTTACTTTTGAAAAGCCAATACCATCACTATCTATACCGAGTATTGTTCTATAAAATTCAATGTTCGGACTTGCTCCCCATGCGTGACAGTCGGAGCGAGTGGTGGCGGCATCGGTATCTTCTGCCCAAGTCGTTAAGCCCATTGCTATATGATTTCGCCAGATGTTTAACCACGATAAATAGTCATTTCCATAGCCTGCTTTTGTTAAAGCTGAATGCACATAATATTTGAAATAAATGGAGGCTTCTTGTAATGAATGGTCGTTAATTAATTTTCCACCCAGTTCTTTTGCATCTCGCTCATTAACAATTCCTGCTAAAATAGCCATAGCGTTTGCGTGTTGCGAAAATATATTTTTCTCAGGTGTATCCGCAAAAAGCCCTTTATTAGCATCCCAATAACGATTACGAATCATCGTTTTCAATGCTTCCGATTTCGCAAAATAGGTATCACTTAATTCTTTTACTCCAAGTGATTTTTCAAGGTCAGTGGCATATTGATATGCTAAAAGTAGCTGAAGGTCAAGAAGAGCTGAGTTTCCATTTTTCCCAATAGGTGGCATTCCTCTATTCCATTTAGCAACCCAATCGACAAAAAACCAATTAGGCAGATTTTTAATAGAACCATCCGTATCACGAAAACCTTCAAAATAATCTAAAATTTGGCGAGTACCTCCCAATTTATTTTTTACAAAATCAGTGTCTTTGCCATATCTCATATAGTCATGTAACATTCCGATATACCAGAGCGAAAATGTTGGGATAATTTGCTGATTCACAGTCGGATAACGACTGGAAGTTAAGCCTTCTGGTTTTCGTGAATTATTCATTAAATTCAACGCATTCTTCACTAAACGGTCGTCTCCCGAGTTGTATAAGGTTACCATCGCTTGAATACGAGTATCGCCAATATATTGTAACTGTTCATAATAAGGACAATCCATATAGGTTTCATTCGCACAAAGTCGGGCAGTACGCCAGCCAATATCCAAGATTTGTTTCATTTCCGAATTACCAGAAATTAGGTTTGCTTTTCTTTCAAAAGGATAGCCAGTAAAAGTGCTATACAGGTCATTTATTTGAAGTGGAGTATCGTTAGTTTCTATTTCCAAAGAAACAAATCTAAAAGTACGATATGCCAAACTGTTAAATTCTTGTTGGTCAGACCCATCAGAAATGATAATATCTTTGCGTCCTATTATGGATTTTTCTTCAATTTCATTTCGCTTTCCTTTATCTTTTTGTCCAAATAAGGCTTCTGCATAAGTCAAGCGAATAATGGCATTTTTTCCACCGCTAAACAATATTGTCGGGTAGGCATTGGTTAATTCTACTTGGTCTAAAAGTATGTTAATTTTGGTATTAGCAGGAATTTCTAAGTTACCATTCTTCAAAAAATCATTGGAAATAGTTATCCCTTCAACTTTAGCTATTTTTTGAAAACGCTGTTTTGTTAGTTCCATTTGAGGAAGAAAAGAAGGCACTAATCGCCAAGCATTTCCACCATCCAAACCAACGGTTTTTTTAGGAATACCAGGGCTAATTTGTTGTGCATTTACCCAATTATTATCGTTAAAAATTGGTTTTTCCCATTGTTTGATGTGATTCGACATGGTTACTTTTTCACCTGCACCCGCTACATAATATCCCTTTGCGGTTGTTTTTTCAAAAGGTAAATTGGGTGCGTAACTATTCACTAACACAGGTTCGTAGCTTTTATCTTGAATGCACTTCCATGATTTATCCGTATTGAGAACTTGACTGTTATTATTACTACCTTGAATAATCAAGCCTGTTTGGTTGGTAATTTGAAATTCTGGTCTAAATTCTGCTTCATTCCATACTTTTACGGCAATCGTATTGCTGCCACTTTTTAGGTAAGTTGCAAGGTCGATACTATCAAAATTCCAATTGAATAAATCACTTTTAGCAGGGCCTGTGCCTACTAAAAGACCATTTACATAGAGTTTATATCTATTGTCTGCCGAAATATAGATAGGAAAAGAAGATACTTTTGAATCCAACTCAACTGTCTTTCTGAAAAGGTAAATACCATATTTTGAACCGTCAGTATTAGGCACTGTAATCCATTTTGCAGACCACATTTTTTGAATATATTCCGTTTTTATTTCCTGAGCAATAGCCTGATTTTCAAGAAATAATACCGCAAAGAACATAATTGTTTTTAGGTATTTATATGACATGGCACTGATATTTAATTTCATTATTATATGATTTTAGTAATTCCAATTCCTTATTAGGAATAAATTATTTGACATTATGTTTGGCGTATGCTATACGCCAATGTTTTGACAATTTTGGCGTATGCTATACGCCACTACAAATCAATGACATTAATATTATTAAATAATTTATTCTTGGTACATATTACAAATAAAAAGCGAATCAAACGATTCGCTTTTTATTAATTTTCCATTTTTCAATCTTAAAGTATTGTCCCAATTAATAACCCGTATTTTGAGTTAAATTCTTATTAAGTTGACGGTCTTGTTCTGGAATTGGAAATATAAACTGGTGTTTATCAGCAGCCATTGTATAACCTAAAGATTTCCCAAAAGAATCTTTTTGATTATTCATTATTTCCACCACATTGACAATTCCATTTTTATCTGCACGTTTTAAATCGTTCCAACGAGTACACTCAAATACTAACTCCAATCTTCTTTCATTCAATACTGCCAAAGCTACCTCATTTTTTGTTTTAGCTGTTGTATTGGGTAAACCCGCTCTTTTTTTGATTTGATTTAATAAATTTATTGCAGCATCAAGGTTTCCTAATTGAACATTGGCTTCAGCAGCTAACAACATGATGTCTGCCAATCTCACAATTACAATGTTATCATCACTTGCAAAACCATTTGGGTCAGGATATTTAAACATAAAAGGTATTGCTTTTGAAGCATCCCAAGCATTGGCTGGCATATTGAAACTTGCCGTAGTAACTGCAAAATTGATAGTTGCCTTATATCTCGCACCGTTATCGCCTGCCGCAGCAAAAGCATCAACCAATGCTTTTGAAGCAATATTTCTTTTAGGAAATTTAAAATCTGAATCTACAAAAATATCGAATCCAAAGAAATTATAAGGAGTTCCCCCACCTGGTACTTGAATTTCAAAAATGGATTCTGTGGTGTTTTTGTTTTTATTACTCCACAATTTCCCAAAATCTGAAACTAACGAATAAGTATTGCTACTGATAACTTTATTGGCGTAAACCAAACTATTGGCATAATCACCCATTTGGGCATACGTTTTGGCTAAATACGCCTGAGCAACTCCTTTCGTTGCTCTACCATATTGATTATTATACGGCTTAAGTGGCAAATTACTTTCAGCATAAACCAAATCTTTGATAATTTGTGCATATACTTCTTGTTCTGTATTGCGAGTTGGGTAATAATTTCCGCCTTGTGAAATTGAAGTAATAATTGGCACTCCGCCAAATTGAGTAACTAATTCGTAATAATTCAAGGCTCTCAAAAAAGAGGCTTCTGCCAATATTTGTTCTTTACGAGTTGTACCACTCCATTTTGAATCTACAATTGACGGAACGTCTGACAAAACTGCATTGGCTGCTGAGATATGAGAAAATAAATCGGTATAACATCCTTGAATAACACCATTTGAAGCATCAAATTTAAAGTTTTCAATCAGCCATTCTTGAGGATTATCCCCATTTACATAATGATTGTCGTTAATGCCCTCCGTGATGTAATAGCGGTTGTACTGAAAGTAACCATTCGTTGCCAATCTACTATAAGCTCCAGTGAGTTCATTTTCAGCATCTTGTGCCGTTGTTAACGTTCCCGAAACTAAACTTGAAACGGGTTTTAAATCTAAAAAGTCTGATTTACAAGAACCCAGCAATGCCAATAGCACTACAAAAGCCATTGATTTTATGTTAAAAAATATTTTCATATTAATGTTGATTATAATTGAATGTTAAGACCTAAAGTAAATGTTTTGGCAGCAGGATATGTTCCTCTGTCGATACCAAGAGATAAAAGAGAAACGGCACTACCAGTATTTGATGCTTGGTTGTTTGTCCCTTGCCCATACGCATTTACCTCAGGATAGTACCCCGAATAGTTGGTAAGTGTCAATAAGTTTTGAGCTGTAAAATATACCTTTACTCCGCTTAGACCTAATTTTGTAACGAACTGATTAGCTAAATCATAGCCTAAGGTTAGGTTACGTAAACGAACAAAAGAACCGTCTTCAACAAAATGAGATGAAATAAGGTTTTGTTGTTTTGCAGCTTCTGCGGCATTTGCACCTCTATTACCCAATGCTCTTGGAATATCGGTTACATCGCCCACTTTTTGCCATCTGCGTAATACGGCGGTACTTTGGTTGGTAAATCCAGACATAGCTTCTGTTTCCATACGCAATGAATTATAAATATCATTTCCTTGCGTTCCATCAATTAATAATGAAAGACTCAAATTTTTGTACTTGAAATTATTTGAGAAACCAAACGTGTATTTTGGCAAAGCACTACCAATTTGCTCTAATTTATCTCCATAAATTAAATTACCCGTTTGAGGGTTAACACCACTTGTTTTATAGCCCCAAAAAGTACCCAAAGGATAATTATTTTTGATAATTTGGGTATAAAGTGGCACACGGCTACCAGCTACTTGCACTGCACCAGTTTGAAAAGAAATATTCTCGTCAATACCTTCTACATTATTTTTATTGAATGAAATGTTGAAGTTTGAATTCCATTCAAAATCTGTTTTATTGATAATATTAGCATCCAACGAAACCTCAATTCCTTTATTGATATTAAAACCTGGCAAATTTAAAGCCGTTAATGCTCCACCAGTTGTTAATGGTAATTGCTGTGTAAAGATTAAGTCTTCTACTTTTTTGTGATAGTAATCAACCGTTAAAGTCAAGTTATTTTTAAGGAAACTTACATCAAATCCTAAATTGGTTTGAATAGCAGACTCCCATTTCAAATCACTATTTCCTAATTGATTAGAAGGACTCACGCCCGAAGATGCCGCACCACCATTGTAGGCATACGGAGCTCCAGCGTTCAACAAACTATAAGACGGATACAACAAGGTATATGGCGGTAAATTACCTGTTTTACCCCAACCTGCACGAATTTTTACGTTTTGAGCCCACGTGATATTCTCCATGAATGTCTCATTAGATATTTTCCAGCCTAAAGAGAAAGCAGGGAAACTACCCCATCTTTGATTTTGTCCGACTCTCGAAGAACCATCTTGTCTGAAAGTTACCGTGGCTAAATAGCGATTATCAAACGCATAATTTAATCTTCCAAAATAAGAGTTAGTAGTCCATTCGTAATTACCTGTATTTACGGTATAATTAGAGCTTGCAGCATTTAAGGTCTTCACGACATTAGAACCAAATCCTTGTGCTGACTGAAACGAATTGAAGATGGTTTCTTTTAAAGCTGCCGTACCAAGAATTACATCGAAAGAGTGCGTACCAACTACTTTTTTCCAGTTTAAGGTATTATCTAAACCCCATCTAAAGACTTCGTTGTATAAACTGTTGGCAGCTCCACGTGTAGGAATACCCACTAAACTTGCAAAAGGGTCTTGAAAATAATCTCGCTTTGTGTTGTTTAGTACCCCATTGAGTTGACTTTTAAATTTAATGTTGAAAGGAAGGGCAATTTCAATAAAAGCATTTCCCAAAAGATTATTTTCAACAGTTGAATTTTGGCTATTATAAAGGTTTGAAATAGGGTTTTCGCCCGAATACAAATTACTTGTTCCATAAAGGCCAGGGTAGGGAGAACCTGCTCCGTAAAAAATAGGTACATATTGTGGAGTTACTAAGGCACTGGTAATTACTCCTCCGAAGTTGGCAGATACGTTATCCGTAATACTTGTTTGATTCGTTCTATTATAATTTAAACCACCACCAATTTTTAAATAATCCGTAGCATTTTGTTCAACACTTAATTTGGCAGAATAGCGGTCAAAATTTGAGTTTTTAACTATTCCTGCTTGCGTTAAATAGCCCGCTCCAAAATAGTATTTACCTTTTTCTGAACCGCCAGATGTTCCCACATTGATACCAGTCTGAGGTGCGTCTCTGTAAATTAAATCTTGCCAGTTATTATTAGTATTTTGTACATCATAATACGGAGCAATTGCCAAGGGAGAACCGCCAATTTCAGCTTGTAAGGCTAAAAACTCTGTATTGTTAAGCACAGGAAGTTTTTTTACTACTTGTTGAATGGCAGTATAAAAGCTAATTTCAGTCAAAGGTTTTCCCTTTGTTCCTTGCTTCGTAGTTACAATAACTACCCCATTGGTAGAACCTGCTGCTCCATAAATACCTGCGGCAGAAGCGTCCTTCAAGACGTTGATAGATTCAATCGTGTTTGGATTAATTGCTTTTAAGTTTGGAGTGATAACCCCATCGACTACGTACAAAGGTTCGCCACCATTTGGCGAGCCAATACCACGAACTCGAACCGATAATTCAGCCCCTGGCGAACCTGAACCACTTAATACTTGAATTCCAGGTGATTTTCCCGTAATGGCATCAGCCGCATTTACGATGGGTCTGCTGGCAATATCCCCTACTTTTACCGCAGCAATGGCAGAAGTAATATCTTGCTTTTTCTGACTACCATACCCAATTACCACGATTTCTTTTAAATCTTGAGACGATAGCTCAAGGGTAGCATTTATTTCGTTTTTACCATTAATTGGTATTGACAAGGTAGTGTAACCAACAAAACTAATTACCAAAGTTCCGTTAGTTGGAGCCGAAATTTCATACTTCCCATCTACACCCGATGTAGTTCCTTTGCTCGTTCCGATAATTGCTATTGTTGCTCCTTGCTTGGGTAATCCTTTTTCATCAAATATTTTTCCCTTAATGGTTAGATTTTGTGTTTGACCACAAAGAGGAAGAAATATTGAAAGTAAACATAAAATAAGTAAATTTTTGACTTTCATTTTTCTTAGATTTTTTTAAATTAATTAAATATGAAAGTCCAATATTAGTGTAAGTATTTTGCTTGTAGGTGTTTTCACTACTTTACAAAAACACATCATTTACAAAATATTTATATTACAAAAACACATCAAGATAAATGTAACTAATTGATTTTTAGGATTATTATTCGTCAAAATGATTGGTTTGAAATTTGTCAATAACGTAAAATATCTATTATCAGCTTAACTTCACTCAATGAAAGATGATAAGTTCGTTTTAGTTAAAAATTAAAGCAATGATTTTGAAATTATATTATTCTAATATTAGCCATAAGTTCATGAGCATAATCTTGATGTTCATCATGAGCTTATGCTCGGCTAATTTATTTGCACAAAATCAGCAAATAGGACTTCCAGAAATCAGGAACTATAATAGACTCAACTACAAAGCAGATCCGCAGAATTGGGATATTAATCAAGATAAAAATGGGAATATCTATTTTGCGAATAACAAAGGATTAATTCAATTTGATGGCTCAACGTGGAGAAAATACAGCTTGCCAAATGGTGGGTTAATCAGGTCTTTCAAAATTGATGGTTCAGGAAATATTTTTGTAGGAGGAATTAACGAATTTGGTTACTTCAAGCCTAAGGCAAATGGGCGAATGGACTATTTTTCCCTTGCTAAATATCTTCCCAATAACATCTATAAGCAAACGGATATTGTTTGGAAAATTCATCTTCATGAAGGGGCTATATTTTTTCAATCCTTTGCTAATGTCTATATTTTCCGAAACCATACGTTAAAAATCGTCAATGCTCCAAGTAGATTTCAGTTTTCGTATCAGGTAAACAATCGTTTGTATTTTCAAGACCATAAAATGGGGCTATTGGAGTATCGTAATGATAAAATGGTTGTTTTACCAGCAACTAACGTATTTAATAATGGTGAAATCTGGGGAATAATCCCTTTCCCAAACACGAACAAACTACTAATTTCTACCTTGAATGACGGACTTTATATATATGATTTCAAAAAAGTAAGTGCTTGGAATACCGAAGTAAATGGTTTTATAAAAAAATATGGTTCATTGGGAGGTGTTTTCTTAAAAAACAAATTTATTATCAATACTCCCACTAATGGAATCATAAAATGCGATACCACAGGGAAAATCATTCAACACATTAATCTAAAAAATGGACTCCAAAACAATGTTGTCCTCAATTCTTTTGTGGACAGTAAGTGTAACCTTTGGTTAGGATTAGGAAATGGGATTGCATTTTTGAATGAAAACGCTGCTTTTACTCATTTAGGAGGTTATTATAACCTCAGTAGTGTTTATGCTTCTACTATTTTCAAAGAACATATATACGCTGCCACAGATGAAGGGCTTTTTTATCATTCTTTAAAAGGAAATATAAAAGACAGCCCGTTTCAATTGGTAGAAGGTACATCGGGGCAAAACTGGAATGTTCAAGTAATTGATAATCAGCTATTTTGTGGAAGTAGCAAAGGTGCTTTTCTAATCAATGACGGACGAATTGTACAGACAATTGACACAAAGGGATATTTAGGATTTAAAAAGATTCCTAATCGCCCCAATACCTTGATTGGCTCAATTTATAGTGGTTTTAGCATTCTTGAAAAAACAGGAAATCGTTGGGTATTTAAGCATAAAATCAAAGGCGTTTATGTTTACCCTTTCTCCTTTGAAGTGGATAATAAGTATCTCTGGTATAAGAAAGACGATTCTATTTATCAAATGGAATTTAGTGAAGATTTAAAGACGTTTAAAAGTGTAAAAAACTTTTACCAATTATCTGCGAAAGATAAAGGAATAGGCAGTGTTCAATTGTTGAGAGATACCGTATATTTTCAAACTAACAACCACTTTTATTACTACTCACCAGTTAAAAATACCTTTGTCGAGGATACAAAATATACACATCTTTTTAAAAGTATTCCTTCGGTAAATGCCATAAAACAAGATAGTTTAGGGAATATTTGGTATGTATTCAAACAGTCATTGGGAGTGTTATTAAAATCAAAAGGTGATTCATATAAAAATGTTATTGCTCCATTTTCTAATCTGACCAATAATTTGGTAACCAATCATTTTTCAATTAATATTTCCAATAAAAACAATGTTTTTGTGGGATTGACAGACGGTTTGGCATTTTTTGATATGAAGCAAATGAATAATTATGATAGCAAGCCAATTGCTATGATTAGAAGTTTTTCTTATCCAGAATTGTCTTATATTTTGAGAAATGGACAAAAAGAATTAGCTGTTTACAACATTCCCTATAAATCAAATCAAGTAGTGTTTACCTTTTCATCACCCACTTATAATAATCTTGAAAACGTTGAATTTTCTTATAAATTAGAAGGCTTTGATGCACAATGGAGTAATTGGTCAAATGCTTATACAAAGGAATACACGAATTTAAGAGAAGGTACTTACAAGATGACCGTAAAAGTCCGAAATAGCTACGGAATTCAGTCAAAAGAAAAAACTTTTACCTTTAAAGTTGCCCCACCTTGGTATCGTCATGCGGTAGCTTATTTTGCTTATATCATGCTTTCATTAATGACGATATATATTATACGTATAAGAATTGAAGCAAAAATTAGAAGAAATAAATACTTTGAATTGATTGAACAAAGGAAAATATATTTAGAAAAAGAAGCGAAGATTCGACAGGAACAGTTTGAATTAGAACAAGAAATTGTAAGACTGAATAATGAAAAATTGAAAGCAAAAATTTTATTTAAGGATAAAGAATTGGTCAATAACTCTTTGCAAGTGGTTAAGAAAAATAAGATTTTAAATGATATTATCACAAAACTTAAAAATATCGAGATTGATACTGTTGAAGAATCCGTTAAAATGCAATTTATCAAGTTGAACAAATCTATCGTGAAAGAGGTAAATTCGGATAAAAGCTGGAAAAATTTAGAAAACCATATAAAAAATGTTCATTATGATTTTCTAAAACGATTAAAAGAAAAATATCCAACAATTTCCCCAAGAGAGCTTGATTTATCTACTTACCTGCTCATCAATATGTCCACTAAAGAAATAGCCGAGTTAATGAATATCACTCCAGAAGGCGTTGAATTGGCACGTTACCGATTAAGGAAAAAATTGGGTCTTCATCGGAAAGACAATCTAATTAGCTTTTTGATGGATATTTAAGCCAAATTTGGTCTTAACAATTCATCAAAAAAAGTGGTAGAAATTATAAATTTTCCTGCTGAATTGTAAAAATGGATTTTTAACCTGCTGACTCTGATTATTGAATGCAAGGGTACTTTACAAGTTATTCTTACCATTCGTTTAGGTCTGAGATGGGATTTTTGAGCAGAATTTAAACCAAACATGAAGATAAATATTTCCAAGAAACCATAAGAAACCCTTGACATCATTTTTGTTTTTTACCAATCAAAAGGATAATGCGATTCAAATAATACTTGCTTTTTTCATTTTTTTGTAGCGGTTTCATCAACACGCTGTTAAATTCTAATGATAATTTCATGACAATGGTAAACAGTTTTCTTTATTGGTTATTAAAAAAGACAATACGGTTTAGTGTTATTTTATATTTGATTATTCATAAAAAATCGTGATATTTAACTGGCGAGACGGTGTAACTTTGTAGAAATATTTTCAAAAAAATAAATGAGTAGATACAACGAACAAAACGTTATTCAACAGCTTGCGATAGACTGTGTGATTTTTGGGTATCAAGATAAAGAACTTAAAGTATTAATCTCCAAATTATACTTTAAGGGTGATTTCTACTCGTTACCAAGTGGATACATTTTTCAGAATGAGGGCGTAGATGAGGCTGCACACAGAATTTTACAGGAACGAACAGGTATTTCTAATATCTATTTAGAACACTTCAAAAACTTTGGTCAAGCTGAAAGAAGTAACAAAGTATTTCTTGAAAGTGTTATTGCACAAAATCAAAAGCACTTCGCCGAAGAAGTAAATTTAACAAAAGAAGATTTTGATTTTCTTTCGAATAGATTTATTTCATTGGCATATTATGCGTTAGTAGATATCAATAAAGTTACGCCCACAAAAACACAAATAGATGAGTCATTGGAATGGTACAGTATCAAAGCGATACCTCAAATGATGATGGATCATCATGAAATGATTGAAAAAGCATTAAAATCTTTACGGTTAAACTTAGATACCAATATTATCGTCTTGAATCTGCTTCCTGAAACCTTTATTATGAAAGAAGTCCAAGACCTTTACGAGACAATTTTTGAAAATACCTACGCCCGAAACAATTTTCAAAAGAAAATTTTGGAGTTAAATGTTTTAGAGCGACTCGAAAAGAAATTCACAGGAGCCTCAAATAAAGCACCGTATTTATATCGGTTTAAAAAGTAAACTTACAATCCCTAAGCGGTCATAAATAACCACTTGGGGATTTTTGTAGAAATGAAAATGTAATTTTTCATTTTTAACTGAATAATTCTTTGACAAAAATATAGAGCAAAAAAACTATTGTTCAATCATACGCTAAAAGTGTTCTTAAGGTAGCGTTTGCTTTTTGAAGATGATTATAAACAGATTGGGTATTTGGGCTACAATCACATTCGTAATTTCTTTGAGACTTTTACCGTAAAAAATTTCAAGAAAAGTGCTTCTTTTTATGTAACATAGAAATGCGAACCAATTTGAACTCCCTCTGTCTGAGTTTATTTTAAACGCAATACTCATTTAGACCACAGATTGAACAGATTTTACAGATTTACACTGGGATACACAGTCAGATAAAATAAAGAAAAATCAGCGAAAATCAGTATAATTTGTTCAATCCGTGGTCTATCGTTTGTCCTGTGATAAACCTAAACCCTTTATTCATTCCGATTTAATTTTCAAGAAATTCTGTTACAATTTCAAACCCACCGTCAAGGCAATACTTCTTGCATCGGCAGGAATAATTCCTGGACCTGGAAACCCTAAGGCTCGACGAGTAAAATAATGATTATTGGTTAAGTTGTTGATACTTAATCCAATATCAATTTTATTAAGGTTGTAATTTGCCGTTAAATCCATGAGCCAATACATCGGGATTTCACCTACTAAACCATCTGCTGTTTGGGGCGAATTGTAGGCATCGGTAAATTGCTGACTGGTGCGAGCAAATTGTACGGTTGTTCTGAATGTTTTTCGCTGAAAAGTTAAGCCTGTTCTGATGATAGTTTTGGGAGCATATTCTACTTGTTTTCCTACAATTAGGGTCTTTAATAATGGGTTAATAGCCTCGGTATAAGCGGCATCGGTATAAGCAAAACTTCCAAAAAGCGATACTTCATTTTTAGGATTTTGACGGGCTATTTTCGAGAAATTTAGCTCGCCGAATGTCTCTACTCCAATACTCCGAGAACGTCCCACATTGGTACGATACCTAACTACTTCGAGTCCATCGGCTGAGGCAATTCTAATGATGCCGATACGATTGTTATAGTCTAAGTAATAGGCACTTACATCATAATTTAGCCAATGTTTATAGTTCCCCCTAAAGCCTAAATCTGCATTAAATCCTGTCACATCTTTCAAATTTGGGTCAACCTGAAAATTGGGTGTTCTTACCAAAATATCTGAATAATTGACAGGGCTATAATTTTGCGAAATATTAAAGTATAGTTCTGATTGTGAATTGATTGCATAATTTACACCAATGCCAAACAAAGGAAATTGACGAATGTTTTGTTGTTTTCCTACAAAGGTTTGGTTCGTCACTTCATCATAACTATATCCGTCAGAATTAGAATTGATATATTCGTAACGTACACCTGGTGTAATGCTTATTTTTTCATTTAACCACCATACATTTTCCAGAAAAATAGCAGCGTTGTAAGACGGAAAACGATAATCAAATTCGTCTAATTTTTTTGGATTGGGGAAATTAAAATTAGCATCATTTGCTTTAAATCCTGTACCTTGCTGACGTTGTGTATTGCCTTGATAATAACGCAAACCCACTAAAAATGAAGCCTTTTTACCAAATAAAGCATAACGGTGCAATAAACGGGCTTCCGTTCCAAAATTATTGTAATTATCGTACGTTAATTGGCGACGTTGGGTTGAGTCTGTTCGGTCTTTGATAGGATTAATAATATTGCCAATCGAGCCTCTTTCAGCAATTAAACCATACGCCCGAATATTAAATTTTGTTCGCTCATCTACCTGATAATCAAGGGTAACAACAGGGACATTCCATTTGGCTTGAAACCAATTTCGATTGCGGTAACTTGCCTGTGGATTCTTATTAAATTGCGTGTCGGTTAGTCCCCCAGGTTGTTGCATAAGGTATGACATCGAAGTTAATTCTGCTCCAATTTTCAATTTTTCGCTCAATTGATATGCCAAAGAAGCATAACCCGTATTGACGTTAAAATTGGTATTTTGTCGCCAGCCGTCTCCTTGTTTATGGGTAAAAAAAGCGTAATAATTTAACTTGCCAATTTGTCCCCCAACGGAATTAAAGGAGTTAAAAAGCCCGTAACTTCCGCCTGTTTGTCGGCTTACAAATTCGATTTTTTTATCAGGATTTCCTTTCTTGAACTGAAAATTTAGTAAACCGCCAAATTGCGTTCCGTATTGCAAAGAGGCCGCTCCACGCACAATTTCTATGCGGTCAATTGCTTCGGTAGGAGGTGTGTAATAGCTTTCTGGATAGCCAATTGGGTCGGCAGAAATATCGTAACCATTTTGGCGAGTATTAAACTCGGTGGTTCGGTTGGGATTTAAACCCCGAGTAGCAATGCCCAATTGAACTCCTGCAGCATCATTTTCTACAATATTCACGCCTGGTACTTTGGCATAAATTTGTCGGGCGTTGTTGGTAGCTAAATTAGCATTGATTCCACCCAAAACGACTACTTCGTTTTTCTTGCCTGCATAGATTGCCATATTTTCAACATCATTCAATCTTCGTAAGCCATTTTGGTCATTTCGTTTGCCCGATACACTTACTTCATTTAAGGCTTTACTATCTGATTCTAACTTTATATTGTATGTCAGTAGTTGACCTTTTGTAAGTGTAACTTTTTGTTTATCAGTAATATAGCCAATAGATGAAATGATTAGCGTATATTTGCCAGCGTTATGTTGAAGCATGAATTTTCCTGCAACATTGGCAACTGTCCCTTTCCCAGATTCATCGATACGAACGCTGGCAAAAGGGATAATTTGCCCTGTTTTATCGGTAATATTTCCTGTTATGGTAGCCGTTTGGGCATTAGCATTGGCAGTAAAAATTACCAAAAAAATGCTCCATAAGACGATTGATTTTTCGTAATGTTTCATGTAAATTAGTTCAATTGATTCACCCAAGTTTTGGGATAAAATCCTTCTTTTTCTTTAACTAAATCTATATTTGGATTGATTAATAATTGACTTCCTCTTCCATTCAAAGATGCGTAACATTCTGCTCTGACTTCGGTTTCTCCAATGCCATTTTCAAGATAATATTGATGTAAATAATGAGCAAATTGAAGAATCATATCGGGTTGAAAACTCATTTGTCGGGCTTGAATTTTGGTTAAAAAATCATTTGGTTTTACGCTAAATTCTTCGCCTGTTTTTTTGATTTTTATATGATATTCAAGGCTGGCATTTTTTTCCATTAACATAATATTCCATGAAAAACGGAAGCCTTGTTCATGCCATAATACATTTCCTTGATACAAATACGACCTGAATGGAATTAGGCATTGTATAAGGAAGAACAGCATTATTAACTTCCCGAAATAATGCGTTTGATTATCAGAAACTTGTATTGTTGATTGAGACTTTCTAATAAAAATGCTTAAAATCCGTTCATGAAAATCAGAAGGAAAAAATATCAAAGCCGTAAAAATCATCATCCAAGGAAACATTCCTATATAAAAAAGAAAATGTGTCAATAAATGGAAGATTACAATGACGATATAAATAGGTAAGCGAGTTTTGCGAAAACTGAGTAGAAAAGGAGCTGATAAATCAAACATCATGGCAAGCCAACTGAGGGTAAAAGCCACCCATTTTTCAGTCAATAAATGTCCGACAATTGGTAGATGTTCGTTTGCAGAAAGCCAAATTCTGAGGGGTTGAGCCGTAAATAGCCAATCGTATCTAAGTTTCGCTATTCCGCCAAAAAAATACACCATTCCCACTTGAACACGTAATGCCCAAAGCATACAGTTTTGAGTGTATGTGTTTGATAATAAGAATGATAGGTATTTTTTAAGACGATTGTCCAACGAAAAATGATGATTCATCGGGAGGAAACACATTAAAAAAGCCAATAAGCTAACTTGGTAATAATGATTGAGATAGACGCTTTTATCTAATAATTCAACGTAGGTAAACAGGATAAAAAACGCAACAATTGCAAAACGATAAAAAAGCCCCGTTGTGATGAGAATACTCAGGAAAACTAAGCCATAAAATACCCAATAAATATATGGCTCGGGTAAAGGTCGAACCCAATCGAAGCCGTAAAAGGTAAAGAAAAATTGCGGTTGTACATAAAAATCTGTTATCCAGCCTTTCAAGATAAACCGCAATTCTGCCACCAAAAGGAGTAGTCCAAAAACAATTCTAAAAAAGGCGAATGAACTACCAATATTTGTAGAAGTTGACTGCCTAAAGCTGACTGCTGAAAGCCACTTAATCTCCGTCATTATCACTAAAAGTTAATAAAACGCCCAAATTATTAATCATATCAACTTCCATCATTACTTGCAAACGTTTGATTTCGTCATAAGCGGCTTGGACTTCTGCCTTGTTATTAACTACGGCAATCGGCAAGGTAGTTGGGATGGCATTTAGCTTGGTATAGACAACGGCAAATTGGTTTTTAATTTTCTTTGAAAGCAGTTCGTCGCCCGATTTAGCTTCTAATTTATCCAATAAATCATCCAAACCGATGCCATCTACTCCAGCGGGAGATTTTCCTAAAAAAGCATTTTCAATACCTTTTAACTCGCTCATTGCTAATGCGATAGAGCTTCCACTTAAAAAAGCTTCTGCTAAATCTGGCTGAGGAGTGCCACTATTTCGGTTTCCTTTTGGCACGCCAATACGCTCATCTCTTACGGTATAAATGAGGTCAATAATTTTGTTTGACAACACACCTAACGAAGAATTAATATCTCGGCTATCTGCACTGATAAATGTTGTAACGTACTTGTTTTTCCATTCATCGACAATCGTTTTTGCTTGATTTTTCAAGTTTACAGACAAAGCCTTTAAATAGGCGGTTCGTTTTACACCCGTACTTCCTGTGTAAGTTGCAATGATTGTTGCATTGACTTTCGCTTTGTCAAAAAGCAAATATTCAAGGGTATGAATTCCTTTTACGGTAGCCCCTTTACTTTCGATATAGGCATTGTCAATGGTTGTGGCATTAGCAATTGTTTTTTCTAAAAGTGTAACATTTAGATAAGCTCCGTTAGCAGAAAAATCAATGGTTGATAATAAAAATTGGTCTTCAATGGGGCCTTGTTTAAACACCGAAGCCTGTTTCCAAGCCTTTGCCATTTCAACCCATGCCACTTGTGCGGTTACCAATTTTTGTTCATTTTTTATATCGGCAGTGTAAGCGTTTACTGCTAAGACAAATGCGTCTGATTTTTGATAAAATGCTTCAAAAGAAGGAATTATGACACTATTTCCAAGATTTGTAAGCATTGATTTGCGGTCAAAACTTTCAAATGTATTGGTTGGTTCTTCTGTTTTGGCACAAGCCCAAATACCTAATAGGACTGTAATTAAGATGATTATTTTTTTCATTGTTAACAATTTTTACAAATTTAACTCATTTTTATCGTCAATCTCCGACTTATTTACACAACCTGCTTTTTTACATTTGCTATAAAAAGTAAGCGAATGATACATTATTTCACAATCAAAAACTTCATTCACCATGTTTTGAATAGCTTGTAGGCGAGGGTCACAAAACTCCCGTATTTGTTTACAATCCAAGCAAAATAAATGGTCGTGTTGTTTTCGCCCATAGGCTTTTTCATAGCGTGCCGCCACTCCTTTATCAAATTGGTGTTTTAACACTAAGCCACATTCTTCCAACATTTCTAAGGTATTATAAACCGTCCCACGACTAACGGGATAGTTTTTATCGTGCATGGCAAAATATAGCTCGTCAGCTCCAAAATGGTCATTACGCCCATATATTTCTTCTAAAATGGCAAAACGTTCATTCGTTTTTCTGTATCCTTTTTGTTCAAGAAATTGGGACAAATGTTGTGTAATAACTTTTAAAATTTCTTGTGCCATTTTATAAAGAATCAATAAATTTTAACACGCTCTCTCGTTCGGTTTTAGATAATTTCATATACGCATTTTTGGCGTTCATAGCTTCGCCACCATGCCATAAAATCGCCTCTTCTACATTTCTGGCTCGTCCATCGTGAAGCATATAGGTATGTTTATTCACTGTTTTTTGTAAACCAATACCCCAAAGTGGGGCAGTTCTCCATTCTACGCCAGTTGCCTCAAAATCTGGACGATTATCAGCCAAGTCTTTGCCCATGTCATGAAGCAGTAGGTCTGAATAAGGTCTGATAATTTGCTTGGCCACATACTTTGGCGAATCATAGTCAGAGGTTTCCATTTTTAAGAGATGGCAACCCGAGCAATTGGCTTTGATAAATAATTGTTTACCCGTTAAAACATCCGCATCTTTCCAATTTCTACGGGCAGGTACCGCCAATGCTTTAATATAGAAAACGACCTTTTGTAAGGTTGTTTCATCAATCTCGGGTGTTCCTCCTTTGGGTAAACTCCCATATTTTTGTTGCTGAAAATCGGTCAATCCTTCTTTTGGAAATAAATTGGAGGTAATCCCAATATCCCCATTAAAAGCCCCTGCTGTTTGCTGTTCTACATTGGGTTGATTAGCTTTCCAACCTAATTTTCCGATGCTTTTTTTCTTGTTTTTTTCGTCCCAAACGTAATTGGCTCTTCCCGAAATTCCGTCTCCATTCGCATCATTTTCATCAGCATTAGCTAAAATGGTTTTCTCAGAAACGGCATCTAACAAACCCATTCCAATCATAGAAGGGGCGATTCTTGGTGAAATCATCGTGCCATTTAACGTTCCATAATTCAGATTTGTGAATTTATAAGTGGGTTTTCGTAAACTGTAAGTTGTACCATCTGGATATTTCCCTGCAATTTCTTCATAAGTTACTGATACTTCTCCTTCAACATCTACATTAGGAATACTTCTCGGATTGAATTGACCTCCGTAATGGGGGTCATCTTTGGGTTCGCCGTGGATGCCCTGCCCTTGAACCGAAAGGCGGAAAAGCATTGCCTGACTCAGACTTACTCCATCACTTTGAAAAGGATTGCCTTTGCCATCCAAGGCATGACAACTGGCACAAGATGCCGCATTTAATAAAGGACCTAAGCCATCACGAGCAGCAGTAGAAGAAGGAGCAATTACCCAATTATTACGGTTAAAAGAATTACCAATCACAAATTTATCTGTTTCATCAGAAGTTAGATTTATGAGTGGATTGCCAAAAGCATTAAAGGTTTCATCAAAAACGGTTCCCTCTCTACCACCTGAAAACTCTTCGTCAGTTTCCTGCGGTGTTATCGGGTCAGAGTTATTTTTACAAGCATAGATACTTACTAAGCAGAGCGTAATTCCACCGATGATTATCAATTTATTCATATCTTTCATTTAATCCAAAAACTAAAATAGCGTAACGAGTTACCCGTTACGCCGTAATATTTTATGATGATATACCTGAATTTAGTTATTCTCAGGAACATTCAAGCTAATTCCTAACTCTTTGGCAACTAATACCAACTGGTCACTTTGTTCTCTGAGCGATTTAATAGCTGCTTGAACCGTCGTTTTTGATGTTAAAATGGCTTGGTCAAATGGTTTAGGAATGGCATTGATATTGGTTGTGGCGGCATCTAACTTCGCAATCATGGCAGTATTTTGAGTGCTACTTTTTGCTTTTACCAAATCATCAAATCCTGCTCCATCAATAGTAGTACCATCAATGTCGTTTAGTTAAGAAAAAATGACTGGTTTGATGAAGTGGTTTAATTGTATTTATTTTGTAGGAAAATGTCTGACCTCCTTACGACTTTTCCTTCGATTACCGCATCCATTTCAA